>JBDTTU010000020.1:0-53164 GCA_039930465.1 Burkholderiales bacterium | reverse complement strand
TGATGATGTGCAGCGGCTTCCAGCCCGAGTCGAAGGCCTTGCGCACCGCCTGCGCGCCGAACTTCGGCGTGGTGATGTTGATGAACGTATCGGCGCCCGAACCCTGCAGTGTGAGGATCTGCGAGTCGACCGTGGGGTCGCTCACTTCGTACGAGGCCTCGGCCACCACCATCTTTGCACCGGCCTTGCCCAGCCCGTCTTTCACGCCCTTGAGCACGTCTTTGCCGAAGTCGTCGTTCTGGTAGAGGATCGCGATCTTCGCGTTCGGCTTGTTCTTCAGCAGGTACTTCGCGTAGATCGTGCCTTCAGCCTGGTAGCTCAGGTTGAAGCCCAGCGTCCATGGAAAATTCTTCGGGTCGGCCCACTTGGTGGCGCCGGTGGCCAGCAGCAGGTGCGGCACTTTCTTGGCGTTCACGTACTTGTGGATCGCAGAATTGCCCGGCGTGCCCAGCGTCTGGAACAGCGCCAGCACCTCGTCTTGCTCGACCAGCTTGCGCACCTGCTCCACGGTCTTGGGTGGGCTGTAGCCGTCGTCTAGGCTGATCAGGTTGATCTTGCGGCCATTGATGCCGCCGGCCTCGTTGATCATCTTGAAATAGGCCTGATGCAGCTTGCCGATCGTGCCGTAAGCCGATGCGGGGCCGCTGTAGGGCATGGTCTGGCCGAGCTTGATCTCGGTGTCTGACACGCCCGGGCCGTACTTTTTCTGTGCCGACGCGGGCACGGCGAAAACAGCCAGCGCGGCAGCCGCGGCCAGCAAGGAAACACGACGCCTGGAATTGAATTTCATGATCTCTCCTTCGATGCCATCAACACAAGACCGGACCGGCACCCACGCCACGACCCGCACGACGAATAGTCCTTCAACGCTGGCGCCGCTGCTGCAGCCGACCGCCGATGATGCGTATCAACCCTGCCACGCCACTGGGCATGACATACATGAACACGATCAGGAACACGCCATAAATCGCCCAAGGCGCGGCCTTCGAGATGTGGTCGGCCACGTTCGGGATGAACTGGATGAAGAGTGCACCCCAAATTGCCCCCGAGATCGACGCGAGCCCACCGATCACGATGCCGACGACAAAGCTGATCGACAGAAAGATCGTGAAGCTGTCGGGCGCCACGAACTGGATCGCGATCGCGCCCAGCGCGCCGGCAACGCCGGTGTACATGGCCGACACGCCGAACGTCAGCGACTTGACCATCGCGGTGTTCACCCCCATCGCCTGCGCCGCGATCGGCTGGTCACGGATGGCCACCATCGCGCGGCCGATGCGCCCGCGCAGCAGGTTCCAGCCGACCAGGAACAGGATCAGCAACGTCACGAGTGCCACGAAGTACAACCACTGGTCTTGCGAGATAGGCAGCCATTCGGGCGGGTCGGGCTTGACGATCACGATGCCCTGCACGCCGCCGGTCCAGTTTTCGAAGCCCTTGTACTTGAGGATCTGCGGCATCGCCACGCCGAGCGCGAACGTTGCCAGCGACAGGTAGAGCCCTTCGAGGCGCAGCGCAGGCAGCCCGAACAGGAAGCCGACCACAAGGCACACCGCACCAGCGGCGGGCAGCGTTGCCCAGTAAGGCACGCCGAACTTGTCCATCAGGATCGCCGCCACGTAAGCGCCGATCGCGTAGAACGCGCCATGGCCAAGCGAAATCTGGCCGTTGTAGCCGGTCAGCATGTTCAGGCCGAGCAGCGCGATCGCGTAGACCAGCACCAGCGTGAACTGAAAGACCCGATAGTTGCTGACGAGAAACGGCAGCACGCAGGCTGCGACCAGCAGCAGCGCCAGCCCGAGCAACTGGTTGCGCCGAATGGCCGGGCGCGCCGCGCCTGGAGTGGAAGAGGCGGTGGTCATGCTGCTCAGACCCGGGTGATGTGTACTTTGCCGAACAGTCCCGAAGGCCGGATCACCAACACGCCGACGATCAATACCAGCGCGACCGTGAGCTTGAGTTCAGTGCCGAGGAACGCACCGACCACGTTCTCGAGCACGCCAACGATGAAACCGCCCAGCACTGCGCCGCCGGGGCTGTCGATGCCGCCCAGCAATGCGGCAGCGAAGGCATAGAGCAGGATGCCCGACATCATGTTGGGCTCGAGGAACACCGTGGGAGCCACCATCATCCCGGCGATGGAACCGATCGCCGCCGCCAGGCCCCAGCCGAGCGCGAGCATCCAGCCCACGCGCACACCGACCAGCCGACTCGACACCGGGTTCTGCGCCGCAGCCCGCATCGCCAGGCCCAGCGGCGTGAAGCGAAAGAACGCGAAGACCAGGAACAGCACCACCAGCGTGATGCCGATCGAGCCGAGTTCGTGCGAAGACACGTAGGAGTTGCCGAACAAGGGCGCGGCAGGGAACGGGCTCGGGAAGGGCTTGATCGTGTACGTGAAGATCCAGCCCGCCAGGCTGTTGATGATGACGAGCAAGCCGATGAAGACGATCACGACCGACAGGATCGGCGCGTTTTCCACCGGCTGCACGATCACCCGTTCGATCAGCACGCCGAGCGCGAAGGCCAGTACCACCGTGATGAAAAACGCGGCCCAGTAGGGCATGCCGGCCTGGATCAGGCTCCAGGAGATGTAGGTCGAGAACATCGCCAGCTCGCCCTGCGCGAAGTTCACCAGATGCGTGGCCTGGTAGATCATCACCAGCGCCAGCGCCACGCTGGCGTAGATGCCGCCGGTGGCGAGGCCCGAGAGCACCTGGTGCAGCAACACGTTCATGCTCAATACCCCAGGTAAGAACGGCGAATCGCTTCGTCGTTGCGGATCGATTCAGCCGTGCCCGAGATCACCACGCGCCCGGTTTCGAGCAGGTAGGCGGTGTCGGCCAGCTTGAGCGCGAGCGAAGCGTTCTGTTCGACCAGCAGCATGCTGACTCGGTCTTGTTTGTTGATGGTGCGGAAGATTTCGAACAGCTCCTGCACGATCAAGGGGGCCAGGCCGAACGAAGGTTCGTCGAGCAGCAAGAGGCGCGGTCGCAGCATCAGCGCGCGCGACACCGCGAGCATCTGCTGCTCGCCGCCCGAGAGCAGGCCGGCCTGCTGGCGGAAGCGCTCTTTCAGACGCGGGAAGTACCCGAACATGCGCTCGAAGTCGGCCGCCACCTCGGCCTTGTCGCTGCGGGTGTAGGCGCCGAGCCGCAGGTTTTCTTCAACGCTCAGGTTGACGAAGGTGCCGCGCCCGTCGGGCACGTGAGCCACGCCCAGGCGCACGATGCTTTCGGTCGCCTTGCCTTCGATGCGCGTGCCGGCGAGAACGATCTCGCCCTGCGTCTTCACCATGCCGCAAACGGCGCGCAGCGTGGTCGTCTTGCCGGCCCCGTTGGCGCCGAGGATGGTCGTGATGCCACCTTCTTCGACCGAGAAGTCGATGCCGTGCAATACGCGTGTTGCACCGTACTGCGCATGCAGGCCGCGCACGTCGAGAATCCTGGCCATCAGCTTTCCACCCCAAGGTAGGCACGAATCACTTCTTCGTTGGCCTGCACTTCGGCCGGCGTGCCGTCGGCGATCACGCGGCCGAAGTCGAGCGCCACCACCTGGTCGGAGACACGCATCACCATGTTCATGTGGTGCTCGACCAGCAGCATCGTCAGCTTGAGCCGGTCGCGCACCTCGCGCAGCTGTTCCATCAACACGCCGACCTCTTCGTGGTTCAGGCCACCGGCCGGCTCGTCGAGCAGCAGCAGCTTGGGCTGGCTCGCCAGCGCACGCGCCAGCTCGACGCGCTTTTGGGTGCCGAACGACAAGTCCATCACGCGGGTCTCGGCAACGCTTTGCATGTCGAGCAATTCGATCAGATGGTCGGCGTGATCCTGCAGCGCGCGCTCTTCGCGCTTCACCTGCGGCAGGCGCAGTGCGTTGGCGAAAAAGCCGCTGCTCGTGCGGCAGTGGCCACCGAGCATGATGTTCTGGCGCACCGTCATCGTTCGGAAAAGCGCCAGGTTCTGGAAAGTGCGGCCAATGCCGAGCGCGGCGATCCCGTGCGCCGGCTGCTCGACGATCGGCCGACCTTCAAACAGGATCGAACCTTCGTTGAAGGAATAGAGCCGCGAGAGGCAGTTGAAGAGCGTCGTCTTGCCCGCACCGTTGGGCCCGATCAGGCCGACGATGTGGCCGGCGTTCACCGAGAACGACACCTTGTCGAGCGCCGTGATGCCGCCGAAGCGCACCGTCACGCCTTCAACGCGGAGCAGCCCGTCTCGTGAATCGGTCGATTCGATCTTCAACTCCCTTGTGTTGGCCGCTGTCACTTTTGTGACCGCGAAACGCCTGTGAAACCCATGGCGGCTCCGGGCCAGAAGATAACGAGCCCGCAGAGATTTCACAGGGGCAATACCCTTGCTTCTGCGGTTTAGACCCCGCAGACGCAGGGCCGGCGAAGTGACTTGCGCCGAGCCCGTGTGCGGGCATACTTTGGCGAATGAACACCGCCGCTTTTTCACCCGACGCTCCGGCGTTCCAGACCGTCAGCGCGCTGATTCGCGGCCATGCGCAAGCGCAGCCGACACGGCCCGCGCTGCTGCAAGGCGACACCCACATCGACTACGCCACACTCGACGCGCTGATGGACCGTGTGGCCGCTTCGCTGCAACGCGATGGCCTTCAGAGCGGTGACACCATCGCGATCTGCGCCCAGACCACGCCGCTCTATGCCGTGGTGTTTCTCGGCGCGTTGCGGGCCGGCGTGGCGGTGGCGCCGCTCGCGCCGTCGGTCACGACTGAGAGCTTCGCGTCGATGCTCGGCGATGCACAGGCGCGCCGCCTGTTCGTCGATGCCGCCGCGCTCGATGCGCTGGGCGAGGCCGGTACCGCGCTGCATTGCATCGCGCTCGACGACGCGGCACCCGGTACATCCTTCGAGCGCTGGCTGATGCCCGAAGGTGCGCAGCCCGCGCCGGTCGAAGCACAGCCCGAGTGGCCGTTCAACATCATCTATTCCTCTGGCACCACCGGCCAGCCCAAAGGCATCGTGCAATCGCACGGCATGCGCTGGACCCACGTGATGCGCGGTGCGAGCTTCGGTTACGGCCCCGAGGCCGTGACGGTGTTGGCCACGCCGCTCTACTCGAACACCACGCTGGTCGTGTTCTTCCCCACGCTGGCCTTCGGCGGCTGCGTGGTGCTGATGGCGAAGTTCGACGCCGCCGGTTACCTGGCCCTTGCCGAACGCCACCGCATGAGCCACACGATGCTGGTGCCTGTGCAGTACCAGCGTCTGATGGCCCTGCCCCGTTTCGATACACACGACCTCTCGACCACACGTTTCAAGTTCTGCACCAGTGCGCCCTTCGGCGCGGCGCTGAAAGCCGACGTGCTCAAGCGCTGGCCCGGCGGGCTGGTCGAGTACTACGGCATGACGGAAGGCGGCGGCACCTGCATCCTGGCAGCACACGAGCACCCGACCAAGCTGCACACGGTCGGCCAGCCTGCGCCTGACCACGACATCCGGTTGATCGACGACCGCGGTGTCGAGCTGACGGAACAGGCGAAGCGAGAAGGACAAACCGGCGAAGTCGTCGGCCATTCGGCCGGCATGATGACCGGCTACCACGGGCAGCCCGGCAAGACGCGCGAAGCCGAATGGTTTGCACCCGACGGCAAACGTTTCATTCGCACCGGCGACATCGGCCGCTTCGACGAAGACGGTTTCCTGATTCTGATGGACCGCAAGAAGGACATGGTCATCAGCGGCGGTTTCAACATCTACCCGAGCGACCTGGAAGCGGTGCTGCGCGAGCACCCGGCTGTCGCCGACGTGGCCGTGGTCGGAGTTCCTTCGGTGAAATGGGGCGAAACCCCGGTCGCGTTCGTGGTGCTGCGTGCCGGCCGCAGCGAGACAGCGACCGAGCTGATGCAATGGCTGAACCAGCGCGTCGGCAAGACCCAGCGTCTGGCCGCATTGAAGTTCATCGACGAGTTGCCGCGCAGCGCCATCGGCAAGGTGCTCAAGCGCGAGCTGCGCGACACCTGCACGGCCGAACACTGAGAGCACCCATGACGAGCACTCCCACCACCACCACCTACCGCGCACTCGGCGCGAGCGGCCTGAAGGTCTCGAAGCTCTGGCTCGGCACGATGATGTTCGGCGACCAGACCGATGGCGTGCAGGCCGCGAGCATCGTCGACGCCTCTCGCGACGCCGGCATCAACGCGATCGACACAGCCAACGCGTATGCGGCTGGTGAGTCTGAGCGCATCACCGGTCGCTTGATTGCGGCCGACCGCGAACGCTGGGTGCTCGCCACCAAGCTCGCCAACCCGATGGGCCCGGGGCCGAACGAGCGCGGCCTGTCGCGCAAACACATGATGAGCGCGGTCGACGCGAGCCTGAAGCGGCTGAACACCGACTTCGTCGACCTGTTGTACCTGCACCGCGAAGACCCGAGTACGCCGCTCGAAGAAACCCTGGCGGCCGTGGCGCAGCTGATCGAGCGTGGCAAGGTGCACCACTTCGGCCTCTCGAACTTCCGCGCCTGGCGCGTCGCTCGTGTCGCCGAGATGAGTCGCGCGATGGGCATCCCGCAGCCCATCGTCTGCCAGCCACCGTACAACGCGATGTCGCGCCAGATCGAGACCGAGTTGCTGCCCTGCTGCGCGCACTACGGCCTGGGCGCGGTGGTCTACAGCCCGCTCGCCCGCGGCGTGCTGAGCGGCAAATACAAGGCGGGTGTCGCTCCACCCGAAGGCTCGCGCGCCGCGCGCAACGACACCCGCATCATGCAGACCGAGTTCCGCCCGGAATCGCTCGCGCTGGCCGAGAAGATGGCCGAACACGCCCGCGCGCACGGCCTCACACCGGCACAGCTCGCGCTCGGCTGGGTCTGGAACAACACGCTCGTCAACGGCGTGATCGGCGGGCCGAAAACACTGGTGCAGTGGCAGGACTATCTCGATGCGCTGCACACGCCCTTCAGCGCCGAAGACGAGGCTTTCGTCAGTGCGCTGGTGGCAACCGGCCATGCCTCCACGCCGGGCTACAACGACCCGCAATACCCGCTGACCGGCCGGGTGGCGCAGACCGGCTGACGGCGGTGCGCGGCCCGCTACAACCATGAACCCGAGCCGCGCCGCCAGGCAGGGAGCGTTCATCTCCTACGCCCGCGCCGACGGCGAGCCAGCCGCGCGCGCCTTGCAGGAACGGTTGCGGCTCGACGCGCCCGACGTGCCGACCTGGCTCGATCGGCTCGAACTCGAAGGCGGCGTCGGCTGGTGGAGCCAGATCGAGAAAGAGCTCGACCGCGCCGAGTTCCTGATCATCGTGATGACCCCCGCCGCAATGCGCTCGGCGAACACCCGCCGCGAGTGGCGCGCCGCACGCCAGCGCGGGGTCTGCGTGTATCCGGTGAAAGGCTGCGCCGACACCGAGCTCGACTACGCGAGCCTGCCGAACTGGATGCAGAAAGCGCACTTCTACGAGCCCGCCGTCGAGTGGCAAAAACTCGTCGCGCACCTGCGCCGCGGCTGCCTCGCCACGCGGGTGCCGTTCATGGCGCCGGCGGTGTCGGCCGCGGTGATCGCGCGCCCGCGCGAAACCCGCGCTCTGTTGGAAGCGCTGTTGTCGACCGAAGACGTGTCGCGCCCGACCGCGCTGCGCGGCGGCGGTGGCTACGGCAAGACCACGCTGGCAGCCGCGCTGTGCCACGAAGACAGCGTCATCGAACATTTCGACGACGGCATTCTGTGGGTCACGCTGGGCCAGGCACCCAACCTGCTCAATGAACTGATCAAGCTCTACGCCGCGCTCACCGGCGAACGCCCAGGCTTCGTCGATGCGGAAGACGCGGCCCGCGAACTGGCCCTGAAACTCGAGAGCAAGAACTGCCTGATCGTCATCGATGACGTGTGGAAGACGGCGCACGCCCGGCCTTTTTTGCGCGGTGGTGCGGCGTGCGCGCGGCTGATCACGACCCGGCTCACCGAAGTGCTGCCCGACGCGCGGCGTGTTGCCGTTGAGCAGATGGCCCCCGACGAAGCCCTTGGCCTGCTGTTCGCCCGGCTCGGCTCGGTGCCCGCCGACACGCAGGCTTTTCGGGCCCTGGTGGCACGGCTCGGCGAGTGGCCGCTGCCGATCAAGCTCGCCGGCTCGGTGATGCGCCAACGTGTCGAACGCGGCGACACCGAAGCCAATGCGCTGGCCTACGTGCTGCGGGCACTCGACAAGCGCGGCATCGTCGCCTTCGACGACCCCGACAGCAGCGAACGTTCAGACGCCGTGGCGCGCACGATCGAGGCGAGCCTGGGTTTGCTGAACGCCACCGAGCGGCAGCGTTGCACCGAGCTTGCCGTCTTTGCCGAGGATGCCCGCATTCCGATGTCGGTTGCCGCCACGCTCTGGCAGCTCGATGACGACGACGCCGAAGATCTGGCGCGCCGGCTCGACGATCTTGCGCTGGTCGAGTTCGACCTGCGCCACGGCACGCTGCAGTTGCACGACGTGCTGCGGGGCTTTCTCGCCGCGCAACTCGGCAACGCTGCGGCCGTGCATGCCCGCCTGCTCGATGCCTGGGGCGACCCGCATCGCCTGCCGCACGCGCACGCGTGGCGCGCTTTTGCCTTCCACATGCGCAATGCGGGGCGCCAGCGCGCGCTCGCCGCCCTGCTGCTCGACATCGAGTGGCTCGAAGCCAAGCTGCGGGCAACTGACGTGCATGCGCTCGGCGCCGACATCGACGCGGCCGAAGCGTCTCCTGCGCTCGCGCTGCTGGGCGGCGCGCTCAGGTTGTCGGCGCCGGCGCTGGCGACCGACCCCGAGCAGCTTCGAACCCAGCTCGTCGGGCGCTTGCTGGCCCTCGAAGCGCCGGAGATCGTCGCGTTGGTGGTCTCTGCTCAAGCGTCTCGCCCGAGCGCCTGGCTGCGACCGACCCAGGCCACGCTCGACGCACCGGGGGGCATGCTGACGATGACGCTCGTTGGCCACCAGGGCGAGGTCACGGCGCTCGGCGCCGACGCCGGCCACCGGCGCCTCGTCTCGGGCTCGAACGACGCCACGCTTCGGGTCTGGAACGGCGCCGACGGCAAGCCGATCGCCGAGATCGACCGCTTCCGGCTCGGCGTGCGCGGTGTCTCGGTCTTCGGCAGCGCTTCGCTCGCACTGGTGGGCAGCGCCGACGGCCGCGTGGAACTGCTCGACCTCGACACGCACGAGCGCGTGGCCCGCCTGTCGGCCACCGACCGCAGCGCGATCACCGCGGTGGCCGTCTCGGCCGACGGGCGCGTCGGCGTGTGTGCCTCGCGCGACGGCAAGCTCAGGGTCTGGGACATCACCGCCCGCAGCCTGCGCCACACCATCCAGGCCCACAAAGAACGTGTCAGCTCGGTGGCGATTTCCGGCGACGGGGTGCGCGCCGTGTCGGGCTCCGAAGACGGCACCGTGCGGGTCTGGAACCTCGAACTGGCCGGGCGCCGACACACGCTGTCGGAGCACACCGACGCGGTCAACGGCGTGGCCCTGTCGGCGGACGGGCGCACGCTGCTGTCGGCGTCGAGCGACCGCACGATCATGCTCTGGGATGCCGAGCAAGGCGTGCGCCTGAAGACGCTGGCCGGCCACCCCGCGAGCGTGACCGCGGTTGCGATCACGGCCGATGGCCGGCGCGCCGTGTCGGGCTCGTCGGACGGCAGCGCGCGGCTCTGGGATCTGGGCACCGGCCAGTCGCTGGCGGTGCTGAGCGGCCACAGCGACGCCGTCAATGCGGTCCTGATCGACGCGGCCGGCAGCCGCGCCGCCACCGGTTCGGTCGACCGCAGCATCAAGCTGTGGCGGCTCGATGCGCTGCCGGCCGCACCGGCGGCGCAAGCCCACACCGGCTCGGCTGTCTGTGTGGTCGTCAGCAGCGACGGCAGCCTGTGCGCTTCGGGGGGCACCGACGGCCGCATCCTCGTGCGCAGCGTCGCTTCTGGCCAGACCGTCTGCGCGATCGACGCCCACCAGGGGCCGGTGCTTTCGCTCGCGTTCACCGAAGACGCCAGCTGCGTTCTGTCGGGCGGCGTCGATGGCCGCTACAGCCTGTGGGCGGTCGCGACCGGCCAGGGCTACGCGCTCCCGGTACAGCACCTGGCACCGGTGGGCCACTGCGCCTACAGCGGCGTTGCGCGTTACCTCGTCACGGCCTGCCGCGACCACTTCGTCTACCTCTGGGACGTGCCGGGCGGCGCGCTGATCGCACGCTACGGCACGCGTCGCCTGTTCGACCACCTGATCACGCCGGCGCCGCGGCGCCGCGAGTTGCCTGCCACCGACGAACTGCTGGACACCTACCTCGCTGGCGAAACCGTCTTTGACGTGGTCCTCGTGCGCATGAGCAGCGACGGCCGCCACGCCCTGCTGAGCGCGACCGCCCGTGACGCCGGAAGTTTCCGCCCGGCCGCGGCCTCGGCGCCGCCGGCGGGCAGCTGCCTGCTGGTGTTCGAGCTGGCCACGGGCAACGTGCGGTCGGTCAGCGACATCCAGCCCGACGTGATCAGCGCCTTCGCCATCGACGCGGCCGGAGCCCGGCTGCTCTGGGCGCGCTCCGACCACCGTCTCGAACTCTGGCACCTGGACCGCGGCGAACGGCTCGCCACGCTCGAAGGCCACACCGACAAGGTCAACGCAGTGGCCTTCGGCCCGCAAGGCGACCGGGCCTTTTCGTGCGGACGTGACCGCATGCTGCGGGCCTGGAGCCTGCCGACCGGCCAGACGATCGCATCCTTCACAGCCGACGCAGCGCTGCGGGCCCTGGCCGTTGCGCCCGACGGCCACGCGCTGGTGGTCACCGATGTGGCGGGGCGCGTGCACTCCCTGCAGCTCGAGGAGCCCGGCATCGCGCCGCGGCCCGGCTGAGCGCCGCGAGCCGCAGGCGCATTGCACGGCTCTGTCATCATGGCAGCCGATGCGGGGCGAGCGCCGTCGATGCCGAGGTGCCTGCGCCGATCCGCTGACCTTTCGACACTGGACACCATGGACAAAGACTCCCACCGCCACGACGTGCTGATCATGGGCGGCGGCCTGGCCGGGCTGACGCTCGCGTTGCAGCTCAAGAAGCGCTTCGCCGAACTCGACGTGGTGGTGCTCGAGCGCCGCTCGCACCCGGTGCCGATCGCAGCGCACAAGGTGGGCGAATCGTCGGTCGAGATCGGCGCGCATTACTTCGACAAGGTGCTCGGCTTGAGGGCCCACCTCGACGCGAACCAGTTGCGCAAGTTCGGCTTCCGCTTCTTTTTCTCCGAGGGTCGGCGCGACATCGACCAGGTCACCGAAATCGGCGCGAGCCGCTTCCTTTCGGTGCCAAGTTTCCAGCTTGACCGCGGCATCTTCGAGAACTTTCTGGCCGAAGAAGCGCAACGCGTCGGCGTGAAGTTCATCGACAACGCCGTCGTGCGCCAGATCGAGCTGAGCGAAGACGGCAGCGACCACCGCGTGGTGTGCGAATACGGCGGCGAACAGCACAGGCTGGCGGGGCGCTGGGTGGTTGATGCCTGTGGCCGCGCTGGCCTGCTCAAACGCAAGCTCGGGCTGGCCGAGACCAATGCGCACGCGGCGCACGCGATCTGGTTCCGCATCAAGGACCGCATCATCATCGACGACTGGACCGGCAACACCGAGTGGCGCGAGCGCTGCGAGCCGCAGGCACGCTGGCTGTCCACCAACCACCTCGTCGGTGCGGGTTACTGGGTCTGGCTGATTCCGCTCGCGTCGGGTTCTCATTCGGTGGGCATCGTGGCCGACCCACGCATCCACCCGCTCGACACGATGGACACGTTCGAGAAGGCGATGACGTGGTTCGAGAAGTACCAGCCGCGCCTGTTCGACGAACTCGACGGCAAGCGCGAGCTGCTCCAGGATTTCGCTTTCTTCAAGCGCTTCTCGTATGGCTGCAAACAGGTTTTCTCGGCCAAGCGCTGGGCCCTCACCGGCGAGGCCGGCCTGTTCCTCGACCCGTTCTATTCGCCCGGCAGCGACTTCATCGCGATCGGCAACACCTACATCACCGAGCTGATCGCGCTCGACCGCGACGGCAAGAAGCTCGGCGCGCACGCCCACGTCTACGACCAGCTCTTCCACTCTTTCTACGAGAGCACGCTGGCGCTCTACACCGACCAGTACCCACTCTTCGGCGACCCCGAAGTGCTGCCGGTCAAGGTGATCTGGGACTACACCTTCTACTGGGGCGTGCTGTCGCAGTTCTTCTTCCAGAACCGGCTCACCGACCTGGGCGCCCTCTCGAACCTGAAAGACGAGTTGGCGCAGTGCCAGAAGCTCAACGTGGCGGTGCAGGAATTCCTGCGCGCCTGGTCGCTGTGCAGCGAAAAGCGCAATCCGGCCGTCATGCTCGACCAGGCCGCCCTGCCGTGGTTCGCCGAGCTCAACCGCAGCCTGAACGACACGCTCGACGACGCGCAATTCCGCCAGCGCATTCGTACCTCGACGCTGCAGTTGCAGGCGCTGGCGCGCGAGATCGCGCAGCGCGCCTGCACCGATCACCCGGCGCTCGACGCGAGCGCGATGCTGGCACTCGCCGGAGCGCAGGGCAGTCACGCCGAACACCCGCCGATGCTGCTTGCCCAGTTCGCCTGACGCATCGACGCGAGCAACGCTGTACACCCCAAATCAGAGTTCCCAACTTGCCGCGCGCTGCAGACGCGGCCAACGTGCGCCAAGCGGTCGATCCACGACCCGCCGAGGCCCGGTCAACGAGACGACGCCGTGAAGCCCAACCCACTCTCCCTGTCAGCCCTGTCGCTTGCACTGGTGCCCGTTTGGGCCTCGGCACAAACCAGCACCCAGCTCGCGCCGGTGGTCGTCACGGCCACGCGCATCGACACACCAGCGTTCGACGTGCCGGCCTCGATCGACCTGATTGGCGGCGACGCCATTCGCAGCGGCCGGGCCCAGGTCAACATCTCCGAGAGCCTGGGCCCGGTGCCCGGCCTGCTGGCGCGCGACCGGCAGAACTACGCGCAAGACGTGCAGATCTCGGTGCGCGGTTTCGGCGCGCGTGCCAGCTTCGGGATTCGCGGCGTGCGCTTGTATGTGGACGGCATTCCCGCCACGCTGCCCGACGGGCAAGGCCAGATCACCAACGTCGACCTCGGTTCGGCCGACCGCATCGAGGTGCTGCGCGGGCCGGTCTCGGCGCTGTACGGCAACTCGTCGGGGGGCGTGATCCAGGTCTTCAGCGAAGAAGGCGCGGGTGCGCCGACGCTCGGCTTCGGCGTGTCGGGCGGCAGCGACGGCGCACTGCGACTGAGCGCCAAGTTCAGCGGCGCCAGCGGCAACTTCAGCTACACGGCGAGCACCAGCCGCTTCACGACCGACGGCTACCGCGATCACAGCGCCGCCGAACGCACGCTCGGCAACCTGAAGCTCACGCTCGCGCCCGATGCCGACAGCAAGTTCACGCTGCTGGCCAACAGCCTGTCGCTGCCGAAGGCCGACGACCCGCTGGGGCTGACGCGCGCACAGTTCGAAGCCAACCCGCGCGGCGTTGACCCGGTGGCCAACAGCTTCAACACACGCAAGACCGTCGACCAGTTGCAAGGGGGTCTGGTGTACGAACGGCGGCTCGACGCGAACCATTCGCTGCGGGCGCTGGTCTACAGCGGCCACCGCGAAACCGAACAGTTCCAGGCCATACCAACCGGCCCGCAGGCCAACCCGCTGCACCCTGGCGGCGTGATTTCGCTGGCGCGCAACTACAGCGGCACCGACCTGCGCTGGACCTTCAGGGGCGCACTCGCCGAGATGCCCGCCTCGCTCGTCGCCGGGCTGGCCTACGACAAGCTGGCCGAGCACCGCATCGGTTATCAGAATTTCGTGGGCAGCACGCTGGGTGTCGAAGGCGCGCTGCGCCGCGACGAGAACAACGATGTGTCGAACTTCGACCAGTACCTGCAGGCGGCGCTGCAGCTCACGCCAACACTGAGCGTGAACGCCGGCCTGCGCCACAGCAGGGTGAAGTTCGCATCGACCGACCACTACGTCGTGGGCACCAACCCCGACGACAGCGGTGCGACCGCGTTCGCCGCCACGCTGCCGGTGGTTGGCGTACTGTTCGCGCTCAGCCCCGAGCTGCACCTGTACGCCACGGCAGGCCGTGGTTTCGAAACACCGACGCTCAATGAGCTGGCCTACCGACCCGGTGGCGCCACCGGCCTGAACTTCGCGCTGCAGTCGGCGCGCAGCACGAGTGTCGAGGCCGGTGTGAAAGCGCGCGTCGCCGAGATCGGCGAGTTCACCGCCGCAGTCTTCGAGACCCGCACACAAAACGAGATCGTCACGCAGACCAACGTGGGCGGGCGCGCCACGTTCCGGAACGCCGGCGCCACGCGCCGCACCGGCATCGAGTTCGGCGGCTCGGCCTCCTTGGCCAGCAGCTTGCGTGCGCAAGCCGCGGTGACCTGGCTTGACGCCCGCTACAGCGAAGGCTTCGGCACGGTGGCCGCCGACAACAAGATCCCCGGCATCGCTGCGCAATCGGTGTTCGCGGGCCTCACCTGGGCACCGGCGCAGGGCCTGCGTGGCGGCGTCGAAGGGCGTTACCTGAGCAAGGTCTCCGTCAACGACGCCAACACCGACGCTGCCTCGGGCTACTTCATCGCCAGCGCCAACATCGGCTATGGCATGCGCCTCGGCGCGTGGGAACTGAACGCCTTGGCGCGCGTCGACAACCTGTTCAACCGCCAGTACATCGGCTCGGTGATCGTCAATGAAGGCAACAGCCGCTTCTTCGAGCCGGCACCGGGGCGCACCTGGACGGCGGGCGGGTCGGCCACCTACAGTTTCTGAAGCAACAGGCAGGTCGCGGTCGGCAAGCGATCTTGGTCCGTCATGATCCGTTTTCTTAACGGGCAACCCTGGCGGGGTTTGCGGGCGCCGGCGAGGCCGCTCCGGATCGGGTTCAATTCACGGAGACTCCCACCCTGCTGCACAGTGCCCGCCAGCGCGCCTGTGGCCATGCATACTGCGCGCTGCCCCTGGCCACGCAGCACCCCCTATCGGATGAAAGCCGCCCTGCCCCTGCGTTTTCGACTCGCACTCGTCGTGCTTGTGGCGGCGTTGCCGTTGATCTCGCTGGTGGTGTTCAACATCGGCAACCGTACCCGGCTGGAATCGGAGCGGGCAGCCGACGAGGCGTTGCACTCGGCCCGTGCCGTGGCCGAACAGACCGGGCAACGACTGCAGCGCGCGAGAGCGTTGCTGGCCTGGATGGCACAGCGCCCGCAAGTGAACCTGCTCGACATGCAACAGTGCGACCCTGTGTTCGGCGCCTTCGTCGGCCTGTTTCCCGAGTACACCAACCTGATCTCGGTGCGGCGGGACACCAGCCGCGCCTGCAGTGCCTTGCGGCCGACGGCCACGGCATCTGCCACCGTCGACCCCTCGTTCTACCTGGCTGCCACCCTCGCGTCGGGCCGCTTCACGCTCGGCAAGGTGACCCGCGGCGTGTTCAGCGGGCGCTGGATCCTGTTCGCCGCGCAGCCATTGCCGGCCGACGCCGAAGGCACGGTGCCCGGGGTCGTGGCCTTGTCGATCGACCTGGCGGGCTTGCGCCTGGTCAACGAGACCGGCACCCTGCCCGCGGGCGCCCACGCCCAGCTCGTGAACGCCGAGGGCCAGGTGCTCGCCAGCAGCGTCGATCCGGTCAAGCTGATCGGCAGCCGCCTCGATCCGATTCCCTGGCGCGCGCTGCTGGCCACTGGCCGGCCCGGAAGCAGCGCAGCGCGCGACGCTCAAGGAGTCGAACGCATCTACGGCGTGGTGCCGGTGGCGGGCACGTCCTGGCACGTGGCGGTGGGCATTCCCACTTCCGAAGTGATGGCACCGGTGCGCCAGCAAGCCTGGGTCAGCAGCGTGGCCGCGGTGCTGGCGCTGGCCGCGGGCATCGCGCTGGCCTGGTGGACCGCACGGCGCACGGCACGGCCGATCGAGGCCATCGCTGCGCTGACACGGCGCGCCACGAACGCCCCGCAGTTGCTGGCCGGCGACCTGCAGGCGCCTGACCTCTCCTCGGCGCCGCGCGAGCTGCGGGCGCTTGGCGAAGACATCCAAGCCATGCTGACCGCGCGCGATGCAGCGCAGCGCGAGCTTCGCGCCAGCGAGCAGAGCCTGGCGATCACGCTGAATTCGATTGGCGACGCGGTCATCGCCACCGACCGTGCGGGATGCATCACGCGCATGAACGACACTGCCGAACGCCTGACCGGCTGGCCCCTGGCCGACGCTGCAGGCCGGCCGCTGACGCAGGTGTTCCACATCGTTCACGCGCTGACGCGTGAACCCGCCACCGACCCGGTGCACAAGGTGCTCGAACATGGCAAGGTCGTCGGCCTGGCGAACCACACGGCCCTGCTGGCTCGCGACGGGCACGAATACCAGATCGCCGACAGCGCCGCGCCGATCCGCAATTCCGCGGGCGCCATCGAAGGCGTGGTGCTGGTCTTCAGTGACGTGACCGAGGCCTACCGCGTGCGCCACGAGCTGGAGCAAAGCCGCGAGCGGCTGCAGACCCTGGTCGACAACCTGAGCGAAGGTCTGATCGTGCACAGCGGCGACGCCAGCGTTCTGGAATGGAACCCGGCCGCACTGCGCCTGTACGGCATCGACCCCGACATCTCGCGCTCGGATTTCCTGAGCCGCTTTGCGCTGTCCACACTCGACGGGCAAACGCTGGCATTCCCCGATTGGCCGATCCAGCGCTTGCTGCGCGGCGAGCACCTGAGCGGTCTGACGCTGCGCATCCGGCGCCAGGACATTGATTGGGAGCGCATCTTCGTTTACGGCGGCTCGCAGATCCACGACCCCGGTGGCCACACGATCGCTTTCCTCACCGTCAACGACATCACCGAGAGCCACCACGCCGCCATGGCGCTGCGCGCCAGCGAAGAGCGTTACCGGCAGATCGTCGAGGCCTCGCAGGAAGGCATCTGGCAGATTGATGCCGACAACTTGACCAGCTTCGTGAACCCACGCATGGCGCAGATGCTGGGTTATGCGGCCAGCGAGATGATCGGCCGGCCGATGCTCTCGTTCCTCGACGCCGCCGGGCGCGCCGAAGCCGTGCAGAAGCTCGAACAGCGCCGCCGCGGCGCGGCCGACCGCTACGACTTCCGCCTGGTGCACAAGGACGGCACCAACCTGTGGACGAGCGTCAGCTCCAATGCATTGACCGACGCCGCGGGGCGCTACACAGGCGCACTCGCGATGGTCACCGACATTGGCCCCCGCAAGCGGGCCGAACAAGAACTCGCGTTGCACCGTGACCACCTCGAGGCGCTGGTGCAGGAACGCACGCACGAGCTCGCGCAAACCAACCTCGCGCTCACGCAGGCGCGCGACCAGGCTGAAGCGGCCAACCGGGCGAAGAGCACCTTCCTGGCCAACATGAGCCACGAGATCCGCACGCCGCTGAACGCGGTGATCGGCCTCACCCATCTGCTGCAGGCCGACACCACCGAGCCCGCGCCGCTGGCCCGGCTCGACAAGGTGAGCGCCGCGGCGCGGCACTTGCTCGGCCTGATCAACGACATCCTCGACCTGTCGAAGATCGAAGCCGGTCAGCTGACGCTGGAGTCGCACGAGTTCTGCCCGGCGGAACTGGTCGAACACACGCTGTCGATGCTGCGCGAGCGCGCCACCGCCAAGTCACTCAAGCTGAGCAGCGACATCGACCCCGGCCTGCCCGAGCGGCTGGTCGGTGACCCGCTGCGGCTCGAACAGATCCTGCTGAACTTCGTCGGCAACGCGATCAAATTTTCCGACGCCGGTGAAGTGACGGTGCATGCACGCCGCGCCGACCCATCGGCCGGCGCCAGTGCCGGGGTTGAGCCGCTGCTGTTGCGCATCGAAGTAAAAGACGAGGGCATCGGCCTCAGCGCCGAACAGCAGGCACGCTTGTTCCAGTCGTTCTCGCAGGCCGACGACTCCACCTCGCGGCGTTTTGGTGGCACCGGCCTGGGCCTGGCGATCGCGCGCCGGCTGGCGAGGCGCATGGGTGGCGACGTGGGCGTGGTCAGCGAGGCCGGTGCGGGCAGCACGTTCTGGATGACCGCGCTGCTTGAACGCGCCGGTGCGGTGCCCGCGGGCAACCCGGGTGGCCCGACGAACTGGTCGACACGGCCCGCCGACGAAACACTGCCAAGCTCACCCCTGCTGCAGTTGCAGCAGACGCTGGCCCGGCGCTTCGGCGGTGCGCGGGTGCTGCTGGCCGACGACGACCTCGTGAACCAGGAAGTCACACGCGAGCTGCTGGAACGTGCCGGCCTCAAGGCCGAGGTGGTCGACGACGGCGCGCAGGCGGTCGAGCGCGTGCGCGAGGGTCGCTATGCGCTGGTGCTGATGGACATGCAGATGCCGCAGATGGACGGCCTCGAAGCGACCCGCGCCATTCGTGCGCTCGGCGACCACGCAGCGCTTCCGATTCTGGCAATGACGGCCAATGCCTTCGACGAAGACCGCGAACGCTGCCTGGCCGCCGGCATGAACGATCACGTGAGCAAGCCGGTATCGCCGCAGCGGTTCTACTCCAGCCTGTTGCACTGGCTGGGGCAGGCAGAGCCGCTGTCCTGAGGCTGCCGGCTCAGTTTTCTTCGGCGAGCCGGGCGGCCACGGCCAGGCGGTAGAGGCCGCGTGCCGCGAGCGCTTCACCATGCCCTTGGGCATCAACGCCACGCCAGGCCAGCGCGCGCCGGTAGCGCTGCACCAGCGCCTCGCTGCCGATCAGGTGCACGTGGCGTGAGCCCGCGAGCAGCCCGTTCAGTTCGTGGCCGATCAACAGGCCCGACAGGTAGGAAGGCAGTTGCGCGGCAGACAGCTCGCCGAACAAGCCGCGGGTGCGCACGCTGAACAGGTGGCCGAGCAGGCCGCCGGCATCGGCGCTCGTGCGCACGCCGAGTTCGAAGGCCGGTGCGTCTTCGGCGGCGGCGCCGGCCTCGTGGTCCATCAACGCGCCGAGCAGGCTGTGCTGCTTCAGCACGGCATACAACTCGCCCGTCATCGCAGTGCGGAAGACACTGATGCGGTCGCCGCCGACGGTGGCCCACTTGCTGTGCGTGCCAGGCAGGCACACCGTGTGCGGGCCGGGCCCGACCAGCTCGCCGAACAGGCCGAGCAGCTGGGTTTCTTCGCCGCGCATCACTTCGGGTGCGCCGGCTTCGGGCCGGTGGCTGAGGCCGGGTGCGATGAACACGCGCCGGCCTGGCAGGCTCTCGGCACTCACGCTGAGCAGGCCGGCCGCGATCTCGTCGAGCCCCGCCGGGCAGGCCACATACGGCACTTCACGCCAACCGTTGCGGCTGCCAATCATGCCGGCCATCAAGACCAGTTCATCGTCCCAGCCCGCGAGCTGTTGCGCCAGCATCGCTTCGAAGCGCCCCTGGCACGCGAGTAGGCCGGCCGCGGCGCTGCGTTGTTCGAGCACCGTGCCATTGGCGGCGAGCCGGTACGCGCGGAAGCTGCTGGTGCCCCAGTCGACGGCGATCATGCAGTGGCATCGTGGTAAGCCGCCACGAAGGCACGTGCCATCTGCGTGGTGCGCGCCAGGTCCTGGTCGGGCTTGTACAAATCGCTGCCCAGGCCGGCGCCGATGCAGCCAGCGCGCAGGTAGTCTGCGAGGTTCGACGGCGTGATGCCACCCACGGCGAACAGCGGCACCGGCGGCAGCACCGCGCGCAGCGCCTTCACGTGCGCCGGGCCATAGGTGGTGGCCGGGAACAGCTTGAGCGCCTGCGCGCCAGCATCGAGCGCGTCGAAGGCTTCGCTCGCAGTCGCGAAGCCGGCGGCCACGAACAGGCCCCGTTGCACTGCATGCGCGATCAGCGCGGGCCGGGTGTTGGGTGTGACGGCGAGCTTGCCACCCGCCTCAGCCAGCGCATCGGCCTGCTCGGGCCGCAGCACCGTGCCACCACCGATCAGCGCCTGCGTTCCGAAACGCCCGGCCACGGCACGGACGCTGGCCGGCCAATCGGGTGAATTGAGGGGGATCTCGATCGCGTCGAAACCGGCGTCGATCAGCGCTTCGGCGTGCGCCAAGGCGTGTTCCGGGCGAATGCCCCGAAGGATGGCGATCAGGGGAAGTTTCGTGGGCCAGTTCATGCGGGCGAAGCCTACAGCGAAACACGGCCGGGGCGGCGCACCACGGTTCTTCAAAGCTCACCGCGCGCGTACCTTTCTTCGAAGCTGCGCTTGGCGCGGATGTAAGCGTTGGCGCAGTCCATCGTGTTCGCATCGTTGCAGACGGCGGGCTTGCGGTAGAACTTTTCCCAGGCCTTCGCCTTGCGGTCAACGGCCGCGGCCTCCGCGCTGCGCGCTTCTTCTTCGGCCCGCTGCTGCGCGGTGATCGTCTGCAGGCGACGCACATCCTGCTGCTGCGCCAGCGCCTGGCGCGCGGCGTCGCGCCCCTGCTCTTCGAGCTGCAGCTTCTGCGCTTCGGCCTGCGACTGCTTCAACTGGTTCGGCTGGCTTTGCAGTTTGACCACGGCGGCCGCCTCGGTACGCGAATGAACGATCCAGCCCAGGCCGGCGAAGGCCAGCGTTGCCGCGGCGAGCAGGCCCAGCCCGATCCTGAGCGGCGTGAAGCGCGGCGGCCGATCGGCCGCGCGCGCGCGGCGGGCCTTGGCCTTCTGCTCCTTCTTGAACCAATCGCGGTCTTCGAAACCCATGCTGCACCGTCGCC
This sequence comes from Burkholderiales bacterium, assembly GCA_039930465.1. Taxonomy (GTDB): domain Bacteria; phylum Pseudomonadota; class Gammaproteobacteria; order Burkholderiales; family Burkholderiaceae_C; genus LMDS01. The sequence continues at coordinate 32,495 of JBDTTU010000020.1, read as the reverse complement.
TCAAGGGCGCCGCAGTTCACATCGGGACATCGTACACGCGCCATCAGGGCTTGGGCGCGTGGCAGCGGGCGCGCAGGCCCCGTCCGAGCGCGTGCACCTTCAAGGCTCGGCTGCTGCGCCGTACACCTCGACCTCGCTCCAACCGAGCGCGGCCATGTCGGCGCTGCGCCACACCGCGTCGCTCGGCATCAGGAACTCGTCGAGCTGCGGCGGCGCCACCGAAGTGCCCGACAGCATCGCGCCGCCCTGACGCTATGCTGCGGCCTGGCCGAGAACAAGCACCGCCCCGCCCCCGAACCAGGAGACATCGATGTTCCAAACCGCCATTGCCGGCAGCCTGCCCAAACCCGCCTGGCTCGCCGAGACCGGCAAGCTCTGGCCGAAGTGGCAGGCCGAAGGCGCCGCGCTGGCGCAGGCCAAGCTCGACGCCACGCTGCTCTGGATCAAGTCGCAGGAAGACGCCGGTGTCGACGTGATCGGCGACGGCGAGATGTCGCGCCAGCATTTCGTGCACGGGTTCCTGGAGCAGGTCGAAGGCATCGACTTCGAACACAAGGTCGAGATGGGCATCCGTGCCGAACGCTACAAGGCGATGGTGCCGCAGGTCGTCAGTGCGCTCAGGCTCAAGGGCCGTGTGCACGCGGCCGAAGCGCGCTTCCTGCGCGCCCACACCACACACCGAATCAAGTTCACGCTGCCCGGCCCGATGACGATCGTCGACACCGTGGCCGACCGCTTCTACGGCGACCGCGTCAAGCTCGCGTTCGCATTTGCCGAGCTGCTGAACCAGGAAGCACTCGCGCTCCAGGCCGACGGCGTTGACGTGGTGCAGTTCGACGAACCGGCGTTCAACGTCTATATGAAAGATGCCGCCGACTGGGGGGTGAAGGCGCTCGAGCGCGCCGCGCAGGGCCTGACCTGCACGACCGCCGTGCACATCTGCTACGGCTACGGCATTCAGGCCAACATCGACTGGAAGAACGCGCTCGGCACCGAGTGGCGGCAGTACGAGCAAGTGCTGCCGGCGCTGGCCGCGAGTTCGATCGATCAGGTGAGCCTGGAGTGCATCCACTCGCGCGTGCCGCCCGATCTGATGGCACTGCTCAAGGGCAAGGACGTGATGGTCGGCGTGATCGACGTGGCCAGCGACACGATCGAAACGCCCGAGGAAGTGGCCGACACGATCGGCCGTGCGTTGAAGTTCGTGCCGCGCGAGCGGCTGATCCCGTGCACCAACTGCGGCCTCGCGCCGATGTCGCGCGCCGTGGCCGAGGCCAAGCTGGCCGCGCTGGCGCAAGGCGCGGCCTTGGCGCGGCAGCGCTTCGGTGGCTGAACGCCGGGCGCGGCCGCCAAGATTCACGATCCACGGAAGGAAACACTGCCATGTCGACTCCACTTTCTCTGCGTCGCCTGTTCGCGCTGGCCCTTCTAGCGCTCCCGCTGTTCGCACCCACGGCGGCCCAGGCCCAATGGCAACGCTGCGCCGGCCAGGACGAGGTCTGCCGCTTCGACGGCCCAGCGCTGGTGCGCTACGGTGCCGAGGGCAGGTATGCCTACCGGGTGGCACGCAACCGGGTGGTGTGCGATCAGAACGAGTTCGGCGACCCGGCCTACGGCATCGCCAAAGACTGTGCGTTCAACTACGACCTGAGCCAGCGTGAGGCGGGCAGCCCCACCGACCCCGACGGCTGGGCCTATTGCTCCGCCGAGGGCGGCACCTGCCGCTTCAGGGGCTTTGCGCGGGTGCGCTACGGGGCCGACAACCGCTACGCCTACCGCAACGCGACCGACGGCATCCGCTGCTCGGTCGAGGTGTTCGGTGACCCGGCCTACGGGGTGAACAAGATTTGCGAATACCAGACCCGCGGCGGCGGCGATGGCGGCCACAGGGTTGCCAACCCCGGCCGCGGTTGGGAGTACTGCGCCAGCGAAGGCGGCATTTGCAACTTCAGCGGGCCGGGTGAGGTTCGTTACGGTATCAACGGCAAGTTCGTCGTGCGCCGCGCCATCAACGGCATGCCGTGCAGCGTGAGCGCGTTTCGCCAAGACCCGGCTTACGGCGAGAACAAGCAGTGCTTCGTTCGTGTCGGCCCACGTTAGTCCGCTCGAGAGCCCACCATGATCGTCGTCCACCACCTCAACGATTCACGCTCGCAGCGTGTGCTCTGGTTGCTCGAAGAGCTGGCCTTGCCGTACGAGATTCGCCAATACGCACGCGATGCCAAGACGCGGCTGGCGCCGCCCGAGCTGACGGCGGTGCACCCACTGGGCAAGTCGCCGGTGATCGAGGAAGACGGCCTGAAAGTGATCGAGTCGGGCGCCATCGTTGACTACCTGATTCGCCGCCACGCTGGCGGGCGCTTGCAACCGGCGCAGCCCTCCAGCGACTTCGAGGCCTACAACCAGTGGCTGCACTACGCCGAAGGCTCGGCCATGCTGCCGCTGATGCTCAGGCTCTACGTTTCGCGGCTCGGCGAAGCCGGCGCGCCACTGGCGCCGCGCATCGACGCCGAACTGAAGAACCACCTCGGCTACGTGAACAGCGCACTGCAAGACCGCGAATGGCTGGTGGGCAACGAACTCAGCGGTGCCGACATCCAGATGAGCTTCGTCGGCGAAGCCGCACGTGGCCTGCGCGCCGGCTATCCGCACATCGACGCCTGGGTGAATCGCTTTCAGCAGCGCCCGGCCTACCGGCGCGCACTCGAGCGCGGCGGGCCCTACTCGATGGCAAACTGAAAGCCGGCTCAACCTGATTCGCAAAATGAATCCGGTCATCACAAGCCAAGCAACCCGCGCCAGACTTCGCGCTGCCCGATGCTTCGATGCGGCCGGTGCGGCTAGCTGATCTGTGGTCGCGCGGGCCGCTCGTGCTCCTCTTCTACCGCGGCGGCTGGTGCCCCTGCTGCAACCTGGAACTGAGGGCGTGGCAGCAGCATCTGGACGCGCTGCCGAGCCTGGTCGCGAGCCTCGTGGCCGTGTCACCGCAAACGCCAGACAACTCGCTCTCGGCGGAAGAGAAGAACGAACTCGCCTACTGTGTCACTGCACCTGGTAGCTGCGACTTTGTCGATTTCCGATCCTCACCTTCGTCGTCAGTGGACAAGCACCTCAAAGGACTTCCCATGAAATACCTCGGCCTGGCCTACTTCACGCCCGAAAAATTCGCCGCGATGGCGCCCGGCGACGTGAAGAAATTGGTGAGCCAATGCCCGCCATTGGACGAAAAAATGCGCGCTACCGGCAAGGTTCTGGTTTCCGCGTCGCTGGGTGACCTGGACAGCTGGAGGACGCTTCGCCCGCGAAGCGGCAAAACGCAGGTCAGCGATGGCCCGTACAGCGAGTCGAAGGAAGTCGTCGGCGGTCTGTTCATCATCGACGCAGACAGCCATGACGAGGCGCTGCGCATCGCATCCATGCACCCGGCTGCCACGCTGGGCGAGGAAGGCGGATGGGCCGTCGAGCTGATCCCCATGGATTTCTACCTGACCCCGTGAGGGCGCGGGCGCTTGCCTCAAGAATCCTTTGGCCCTCCCTTGTTTGAAAACGGCCTCACGGCTTCGTGAGTCATCGCCCCGATGCCCGCTCCTGGCCCCAAAGCCCAACCGCGGACTTGACGGTCAAGACGAAGACCGGCTCCGACACCTCCCGGCCGAGCAGATCGAAGCCGACCTCGACACAGGGGCTGGTGATCGAGAGTTCGCAGTTCGGTCTTTGGAACGCAAAGCACATCAGGAATTCGCATTCATGGCGCCCAGCATCAAGACCGAAATCGAGCGTGACGAGTCGCCAGCGTCCATCCTCCTTGGTGAAGGGTGTTAAAAGTTGCAGCGCCCGGCGTTCGAGGTAGCCACGGCTTTGAACAATGGAGAGGGCCTTCTCGATGCCAACTTGACTGGGGCTGCCACGGAAATCACTGACCACAACCTCGGTGAGGTCCGCCAAGGTGGCCATCCATTCCTCGCATTCCTCGCCCGGACAGCCCCCGCGGCTGTTGCTCAGCACGAACTCGCCGAGGGTTGCCGGACCCGGCACACGACGCCCACTCGGAGCAAAGTCGCGATGCACAGCCTGCTCAGGCATCGATCACTTCCCGTGATGGTGGGCACAGGTTCGCATCGGTGAACCAGCGGCTCACGACGGCTTTGTTGGTGTCGGTGAACATGAGAATGTTTTCTCCGCGTTCAAGTTGAAGGGGTTGATCGAGCAAACGGTGGTCCCGTCCCTCGGCTTGCAGGTTAGTGTTCGAGCGCGTCTGGGACGCTCCGCTTCTTGACCTCGAATAGGCGACCACCTCGGTCGGCGCGTACGGCCACATGCCCCCGGTTGCGCCTCAGCGACGCGAGAGCGCGCGGCGAAACGTCAGGTTGAAGCGCACGCAGCCGGTCAGCGCGTGATGGCCTTCGCGCAGCGTGTCGATGCCATGGAAGTTCAGGCGGGCCGGGCCACCCCAGACCACGATGTCACCGTGTTCGAGGCGCACCCGGCGTGGCCGATTCGCGCGCGTGGCGCCACCCCACAGAAACGACGCCGGCACACCCAATGAGACAGACACGATCGGCGCGTCGAAGTCCTGCTCGTTCCGATCTTGATGAAGCGACAGGCGGGCACCGGGCGCATAGCGGTTGATAAGGCACGCGTCAGGTTCGAAGTGCTCGAAGCCTGCCGCGCGCGCGGCCCTCACAGCGATGTTTGCAAAAGCCTCGGGCATCGCGGGCCAGGGCCTTCCCGTCTGTGGATCGACCGCGTCGTAGCGATACCCGCTGCGGTCGCTCAGCCATCCGGCATCCCCGCAGTTCGTCATCGCAACCGACATGCGCCAGCCGCGTGCCGTCGCCATGTGACGCAACGGTGCCGCCTGCGCGACCTGCGCGATGGCACCCAGCAACGCGCGCGCTTCTTCGACGGCGTAGCCCCGCAAGACCACGGCACCGGGTTCGAGTTCGAGCCCATCACCCTGACCGATCGACTCTCTGGCCCGATCGAACAAGTCCGCTTGCACCGCCGGATCAGATCGCGTCATGGAAGATGATGCCGAGTGTGTGCCGATGGCCGGCGATGATCTTGCTGACACCGTGGCGCAGCTTCACGCGGTAATTGCCACGCGTGCCGTGCACCGGGCGGCTGTTGACCGCGAAGACCACGGCATCGCCTTTCGTCAAGGGCACCACCGCTGCGCGCGTCTGCATGCGCGGGCGTTGCTCGGTCAGCACGAACTCGCCACCGGTGAAGTCGCGGACAGGTTCGGAGAGCAACACCGCCACTTGCAGCGGAAACACGTGCTCGCCGTACAGGTCCTGGTGCAGGCAGTTGTAGTCGCCGGCACCGTACTGCAGCAGCAGTGGCGTGGGTCGCGACTGGCCGGCTGCGGCGCAGCGCGCGAGGAACTCGCCGTGCCTTGGGGGAAAGCGCGTCGACATCGCCATGCGCTCGTGCCACTGGTTGGCGATGGGTGCGAGATGCGGATACAGCGCAGTCCGCAGGTGCTGGACCAGTGGCGGCAGCGGATAGGAAAAGTAGCGGTACTCGCCTCGCCCGAACCCGTACCGCGCCATCACGACGTGGCTGCGAAAGCCGGCTTCCTTGTCGTAGAGGGAAGCGATGTTGTCGCACTCGCGCGATGTCAGCAGATCGCCCAGCACGGCCCAGCCCTGCGCTTCGAGCTCGCGCTCGAGTGCAGCAAGGTCGATGCGTTGCACGCGCGGCGAGATGTCGTCGTTCACCAGATCGCCCCGTCTCACGCCGCGTGCCCCGACTCCTGCTCGCGCTGGGCGCGGTCGTTCGATTCGCGAGCAATCAACTCACGTTTTCGCTCGACGCCCCATCGATATCCCGACAGACCCCCGTCATGTCGAACCACGCGGTGGCAGGGGATGGCCACCGCGATGGTGTTGGCTGCGCAGGCGCCGGCGACCGCGCGCACCGACCCCGGCGATCCGATCTTCTTCGCGAGGCTCGTGTAGCTCACCGTTTCGCCCGCCGGAATCTCGCGCAGCGCGAGCCAGACGCGCTGCTGAAACGCCGTGCCGCGCACATCGAGCGGCAAGTCGAGCCCGCGCGCTGGCGCCTCCACCAGCCCGACCACCTGGGCCACCCGTTGCTCGTAAGCCGCGTCGGCACCCACGAGTTGTGCTTTTGGAAATCGATCTTCGAGATCGTGCACCAGTGCGTCCGGGTCGTCACCGAGCAGGATCGCTGCAACGCCCTTGGCGCTGGAGGCCACGAGGATGGCGCCGAGCGAGCATTGGCCGACGGCGAAGGTCAGCACTTCGTGCACACCGCCTGATCGGTAGTGGGTCGGGCTCATGCCCAGTACACCGGCCGAGGCTTCGTAGAAACGCCCGTTCGAACCGAAGCCGGCTTCGTGAAACGCTCCGGTGACGGTGACGGCCGTGGGCAGGCCCGCCCGCAACCGCGCCGAACGACCCGCCGTCCCGTAGGCCTTCGGCGTCAGGCCGGTCGCCTTCTTGAAGATGCGGTGAAAGTAGTGCGGGCTGAGTTCAACGGACTCGGCGAGGCGCGCCAGCGAAAGTGGCTCGGCCGCGTCGTCGATGAGCCTGCAGGCCTTCGTCACGATGGCCGTGTTCGCCGCATCGATGGAGATGCCACCCGGGTTGCAGCGGCGGCAGGCCCGAAAGCCCGCGGCCTCCGCGGCCGCAACACTCTCATGCAGTTGTACGTTCTTGGGGTTTGCCAGACGAGAGGGACACGAGGGTCGACAGTAGATGCCCGTCGTCGCGACCGAGTACCAGAACCCGCCATCGGCGGTTTTGTCGCGGGCGACGACCTTCGCCCATCGTGGATCCTGCGTGATGTCGGATGCTTGCGCCTTCATGATGTTCGGCTCGAAGTGGGTATGGACGCAGTGTCGTCACGGACATCCTACGGCGCACTCCGAGTCTTGCTTTTGAATCGAGTGCCGATTCGCTGGAACCGGAGGGTCGCGGCCATCCACTTCTGTCCGGTCCGGTCCGGTCCGGTCCGGTTCGGCTGGGCCTGATAGGCCCGCCCGATCGCCACCGCCACCGCAAGCCACCTCTCACACTTTGGGCACGGCGCGATTCGACCTCGCGGGCAAAGGTCGGTTCGTTATAGTTGGTTCGCATGAACCTCCTGCACATGAGCAGCGAACAGCTGCAGAGCTTCACCGTGGTGCTGACCGGCCTTGCGCTGACCTACGGGATGAACATCCTGGGCGCCGTCATCACGTTGGTGCTGGGCTACCTGCTGTCGGGGTGGCTCAAGCGCGTGGTCGACCGCACGGTGCGCAAGTCCGACAAGGTCGACCCGGCCTTCTACCCGTTGCCGGGTCGTGTCGTGCGCGTGGCGGTGCTGGTCCTGACGCTGATCGCGGTGCTGAACCGCTTCGGGGTCGAAACCACGAGCCTGATCGCGCTGCTGGGCGCGGCTGGCCTGGCCGTGGGCCTGGCGCTGCAGGGCACGCTCAGCAACGTGGCCTCGGGCGTGATGCTGCTGGTGTTCCGGCCCTTCGGCGTGGGCGATGCGATCAAGCTGGACAGCGATGTCTACGTCATCGACTCGCTGGGCTTCTTCCTTTGCAAGGGCCACCTGCCCGACGGGCCGCGTGTCTTCATACCCAACTCGAAGATCTGGGGCAACACGATCGTCAACCTCTCGGTCGCCGACAAGGACATGCGGCGCATTGACGAGACCTATGGCATTGCCTATGGCGACGACATCAACACGGCACTGGCGATCCTGGCCAAGATCGCCGGCGACGAAGCGCGCATCCTGGCCGACCCGGCGCCGCTGATCAAGGTCGAGAGCCTGGGCGACAACTCGGTCAACATCCTGTTCCGCGTCTGGACCGCACGCGCCGACTGGTGGGGCTGCAAGCTCGACCTGGTGCAGCGCTGCAAAGAAGCACTGGAAGCCGGTGGCTGCTCGATCCCGTACCCGCAGCGCGATGTGCACGTCATCAGCGACTCCGCTCCCGGCCAACGCGCGTTCTGATCGAGTTGCCACCCCCGCCACGGCTTCCGGCTCGTCGGCAGGGAAGGCGGCCGGGAACAGATTCTTCCAACGGCCGTCGGGCTCGGTTCAGGACAGGCTGCGCGCCTCCGCCGCCCGCTCTTCGGTCTCGCGCCGCAGTGTCTTGCGGACCACCGCGGCGGCATGGCGGCGGCGTTCGTCGGGTGAAAACGGGCGCAGCGGCGGCACCGCCACCGGCTTGCCGTCGTCACCCGTCGCCACCATGGTGAAGAAGCAGCTGTTGACGTGACGCACCGCCTGGCTGCGGATGTCTTCGGCGATGACCTTGATGCCGATCTCCATCGACGAGGTGCCGGTGTGGTTGACACTGGCAAGAAAGGTGACCAGCTCGCCGACGTGGATCGGCTGCCTGAACATCACCTGGTCGACCGACAGGGTGACGACATAGCGGCCGCTGTAGCGGCTGGCGCAGGCGTAGGCCGCCTGGTCGAGCAGCTTGAGGATGGTTCCGCCATGAACGTGGCCGGAGAAGTTGGCGGTGTCGGGCGTCATCAGCACCGTCATCGTCAGCTGGTGGGCGGGCATCTCCATGGTCGGGCGGTCCTTCGGCGGCGTGTCGTCAGAGCACGTAGGAGCAAGCGGCTTCGGGCGTGCGTGTGTCCATGTTGCGGCCACGATTCAGGTGGTCGTCGATCTCGGCCGCGGCACCGATCATGCGCCCGTAGAGGAAGACGGTGAAGGCCGCCGTTTCGAGTTCGCGCACGCTCAGGGCGCCGCTGCGGTGGTCGTCCCAAAGCAACGCCAGCAGCAGGGCGGCGATCACCGCGTCGACGTTGACGCAGAAGACATACGGCGTCGCGCCCACTTCATAAAGCGCCAGCACCAGCTCACGGTAGAAGTCGTGGAAGATGTTGTAGCTGCCGCGCTCGGCCATGTAGCTGGCGATGAAGCGTTCACGCGGGTCGTGGTTCACCGGCTTGCCCTTGAACACCGGGTGGTGCACGCCGGGCAGCGCACGCAGTTCGCCGCCCGATTCCTTGGCCGCGCGCTTGTCGGCCTTGTAGGCCTTGGCGAAGCGCAGCGCCATCGCCTTCAGGTCGATGCCGTGCCCGCTGTCGGTCGGGTCTTTCAGGTCGACGCCCTCGAATTCCTTCAGCAGGAAGGCCATGCCTTCGAAGCCGTTGCCACCGTGGCTGTAGCCGGTGTGGGTAAGGAAGCCGACCATCGCCTTGTTGATCTGCACCCGCTGCGGAGTCTGCGGGCCGTCGGCCGAGACCGCGCCCTTGGCGCCTTGCGCCGAAATCGCGCCTGGGCCGTTGGAGATCAGCAGGCCGATCAGCACCTGCAGCGGCTGCGACTGCTCGGCACTCGGCTTCTTGCCCGTCATCGCCAGGTAGCACAGGTCGGCCATCGTCCACGAGCCGTAGCGCTCGGCCTGCGAGATGCCGCACAGCGACCCCCACTGGTGATGCTGCGCCGGGATCGACGCGCCGACCATCACGCCGTACAGGCGCAAGTACCAGGGCAGGGTCTCGGCCGTCAGCCGGCTGATGCGCTTGCGCACCAGCGGGCCCCAAGCGATGGTGGTGGCAATGGCAGCCAGGATGGCGTCGCGCGACAGCGGCACATCGAAGCTGAGCAGCAGGTTCAGGAACACCGACTTCGCGCCGCGTGCCTGCACCGCCTTCAGCATGGCCGCGGGGTGCGTGTCTTTGGCCTCGTCGGCGCGTGCGGCGAACAGCAGGCGGGTCGCCGGGTCCACGCTGATCGTCGAGAGGTCGAATTCGACATGATGGCCTTCGAGCAGGGCCGAGCCGGCGAAGAGGTCGATCAGCGCGCGCGTGCAGGCCAGCGCTCGCTCGACCCGTTTCGGGCCGACGATCGCAGCGGCCGCGGCCATCACGGTGTTCGGTGAATTGCCGGCGGCACGGGCGGCGTCAACGGCGACCAGGATCGGGTCGCCGACAAGGTTCACCTCACCGGCCACCGCGATGTCGAGCAGGGCGCGGTCGTTCGGCCCCGCGCCTTCGTGCACCAGCGGCAACGCGAAGTTGGCCTGCAGCGGCTGCAGCGCGAGGTCGAGCACGGAATGACCGTGCACCGAAGTCACCTGCGTCTTCGAATCCATCACCGAAGCGCCGGACTTGTCCTTCATGTTCTGGCGCGCGATCACCGCGCCGACCTGGCGGCCGAGTTCGGCGATCTGCGCCGCATACGGTTCGGGTGCGGCGACCGGCGGCAGCGCCAGTTCGGGCGGCAGCGGCAGCCCCTGGTCGTTGGCCATCCAGGGCTTGAGCGCCAGGCTGCCACGCGGCGCGAAGTCGGGGCGCGCGCCGCCGAGCGCCATCACCGCGGTCAGCGCCGCCGGAATGTGCGCGATGTTCGTCACCACGGCGCCCTTGGCAGAGACGACGGGGTTCTCGGGCGTGTAGATCGCGTCGACGCCGAAGGCCTTCATGAACCAGCCTTCCTTGTCGGCGGCGCTGTCGCCCGAACCCGCCATCGCACCGGCGTGGCCGACGGCGCGTGTGAGCTTGGACTTCCAGCGCCCGACGACGCAGGCCACCACCGGCTTGCCAAAATCGACATCACGTTCGTAGTAGCCGCCCGGTTCGCTGTACAGCACCGCGGCGCGCGAACGGCCGTCGTTGCGCAGCGCATGGGCGAAGTCGCGCGCCGCGTAGTGGATGTAGACATCCTTGCCCGACGAGACCAGCGTGGTCGTGCCCCAGCCTTCGGTGGACAGGTACTGCGCGATCGTGGTCGTGAAGCCGCCCGAATTCGAGAAGATCGCCACCGTGCCCTGCAACAAGGTCTCGGCCGGGTGGTCACCGCCCAGGGCGCCACCGATGCGGGTGCGGCTCCAGGCGTCGGCCACACCCAGGCAGTTGCCGCCGATGATGTCGATGCCAGCGCCCTGCCCCATCGCGCGAATCTCGCGCGCATCGTGGATCGCGATCTTCTCGGTGACGATGACGATGCGCTTGAGCGCAGGGTTGACGCGAATCAGCTCGGCCACGCCGTCGCGCACGCCCGAGGGCGGCAGGTACACGACGCCGACGTCGAAGGCATGCCCGGCGTCGAGGCCCTCGCGCACGTTGTTGAAGACCGGGATGTTGCCGATCGACGTTTTCAGCACCTGCCCGCCGCGCCCCGGCGACGTGCCGAAGACGACGTTGCCACCCGAGAACACGTGGCTGGTCGGCGTGACCTGGCGCGATTCGCCGCCCAGAATGTTCAGCACGCAGACGCGCAGGCCGCGCGTGGCCATGTCGGCCAGATTGTCGATGCCCAGGTAGTACGGGAAGCCCTTGATGCCTTGTGCATGCATGTGATGTCTCCGCGCTCAGGCTGTGGTGGTGATGCCGAGCTGGCGGGCCACGGCGTCGCGGCCGCCGGCCTTCATCCAGTCGTCGATCTTCTTGGCGTAGTTGACGACTTCGCTGATCGCGCTGTCGAAGCCGAAGAAGCGGTAGGGCAGGCCCAGCGCCTGGCAGGTGTCGGCCAATGCACCGAAGCCACGGATCAGGTTCGGGCCGCCGCGGCCGACCACGACGTAGAGCGGCGTCGGCCCATGGGTCGAGAAGTGCTCGCGCAGCGCATCGCCCATGGCGCGCAGGGTCTCGTGGATGTCGGTGTTGTTGCTCTTGCCGCCGATGATGAAGAGCACGTTCGACTGCTTCAGGAAGTGGCGGTAACAGATGCGCGCCACCTCCTTCATCTTCTCGTAGGGCGGGTTGCCGCCAAAATCTGAACTGATGCTCGCGGCCTCGCCCAGCACCTCGGTGACCAAGCTGTTGGCGCCGCCGCCGAAGGTCGGCGCCAGGATCGTGCCGCGCTCGTTGATCACGAACACGTCGCTCTGGCCCTGGTGGGTGCGCAGTTGGTTGACTTCCTGCTCGAAGGCGCCGATGTCGGCGGCGAAGAGCTGATCGGGCAGGCCCAGGCGCGCCACGCGCGGGTCGTCACGGTCGAAGCCGCATTTGAAGTCGCAGGCCACGGGCGTCAGGCGGCCGGCGGCGTCGGCCCGCATCCGGATCGGGTTCAGCTCCAGCGTCGTCATGCCGTAGTGGTGCATCAGCTCCCACAGCTTCGGCAGGTGCTGCACCAGCGGCGAAACGATCTCGCGCGGGGCGCCGATGTCAGTCAGCGCGTTGGCGACAACAAAGGCCTTCAGGCCCGTGAGCGCGTCGAAAGGCACGGTGGCGATTTCGTCTTTGCCGAGCTCTTCGATGTCGACGCCGCCGCGGTGCGTGAGCGTCATGGTCGGGGCGCGGAAGCGGGTGTCGTCGCTGATCGAAAAATAAACCTCGTGCTCGGCCGGCACCCCGCCTTCGAAGGTCACGCCGTTGGCTTTGGCAGTGGCATTGCCGTGGCGGTGTTCGGCGAAATAGAGGCGTTCCTTCTCGGCCAGCGCTTGCGCCAGGTCGGTGGCGCGGCCGATCAGGCCCGACTTGCCCTTCTTGCCCACGCCGCCGCGAAACACCGGCTTGACGAAGACCTGGCCGTGGCGGCGGATCAGGTCGACGATGCGGTCTTCCGAGGCGTCGGGCCCCAGCACCTCGGCACAAGGAAAGTCCACCAGTTTCAGAAGCGCTGCGCCATGCAGCAAGCCAGTGACTTGCATGAAGGTCTCCTTGAAAATCGTTGTGGGGTCAGGACACGGCTGCGGGTGCAGGCCGGCGGCGGGCCATCCGGCGCAGCAGCGGCGGCAGCAGCACCATCGTCGCGGCGGCGATCCACAGGCCGATCGAGATCGGGCTTTCGACCAGGATGCCGAGTTCGCCGTTCGTGATCGACAACGCGCGCCGAAGGTTCTGCTCCATCAGGTCGCCGAGCACGAAGCCGAGAATCAGCGGCGCCATCGGCACACCCTGCTTGCGCAGCAGGTAGCCGACCAGGCCGAGCACCGACATCAGCACCAGGTCGAAGGTGGTGGCATGCACCGAATACACACCGACCGCGCTGACCGCCAGGATGCCCGGCACCAGGATCCAGTTCGGCACTGCCAGCACCTTGGTGAACACGCCGACGAGCGGGATGTTGATCAGCAGCAGCATCACGTTGGCGATGAAGAGTGACGCGATCAGGCCCCACACGATCTGCGGCTGCTGCGTGAACAGCGCCGGCCCCGGCGTGATGTTGTAGAGCGACAGCGCACCGACCATCACCGCAGTCGTGCCCGAGCCGGGCACGCCGAGCGTGAGCATGGGCACGAAGGAGCCGGCGGCCGATGCGTTGTTCGCCGCCTCGGGCGCGGCCACACCGCGGATATCGCCTTCGCCAAATGTGCCGCTCGCGCCGGCAATGCGCTTTTCCATCGAGTAGGTCATCGCGCTTGCGATCGTCGCGCCGGCGCCGGGCAGCACGCCGACAACGAAGCCGACCACGCTCGAGCGCAATGTCGTCCACCAGGTGTGTGTCAGCTCCTTCAGATTGAACATGTTGCGACCCGTGGCGGTGATCAGCCCCGCATTGCTGTGGTGCTGTTCGAGCATCAGCAGAATCTCGCTGACCGAGAACACGCCGATCACGACGACGATGAACTGGATGCCATCGGAGAGGTGAACATCGCCGCCCGTGAAGCGATAGACGCCGGAGTTCGAGTCCAGACCGACGCACGACAACGACAGGCCGATCACCGCGGCCAGGCCGGCCTTCATCGGCGCGTCGCCCATCAGCCCCGCGATGCAGGCGAATGCGAAGCACATCAGCGCGAAGTATTCGGCCGGGCCGAAGGCCAGCGCCCAGCGCGCCAGGAGTGGCGCGAACAGCACGATGCCCATGGTGGCGACGATCGAGCCGACGAAGGAGCTCCACGCCGAGATCGACAGCGCCACGCCGGCGAGGCCCTTCTTGGCCATCGGGTGGCCGTCGAGCGCGGTCATGATCGCGCCGGCGTCGCCGGGCACGTTGAGCAGGATCGACGAGATCCGCCCACCGTATTCGCAGCCCATGTAGACGGCGGCGAGCAGGATCAGCGCGGTTTCCGGGGGCAGCTTGAGCGCGAAGGCCAGCGGCATCAATATCGCGACGCCATTGATCGGCCCGAGGCCAGGCAACATGCCGACAATGGTGCCGATGAAGGCACCGATCGCGGCCACCAGCAGATTCGTTGGCGTCAAGGCAACCGCGAAGCCACCCATCAGGTACTGCAAGGTTTCCATCAGCGGCCTCCGAGGATGAAGCTCAGCACGCCGGTGGGCAGGACCACGTCGAGCAGTTTGTCGAACAGCAGGAACAGGCCGATGCCCAACCCGACGCCGCCGAGCAGCGACTTCCACCAGTTGCCGCCGAATGCCATGCCGACCGGCACGGCCATCAGCGCAGTCGCCAGCGTGAAGCCGAGCAGCTGGAACAGCAGGCAGTAAACGATGACCGACAGCGCGCTCAGCCCGATCAGCTTGGCATGCGCGAAATTGATGGCGCCCCCGCGCATCGTCGGCTTGATGACCAGCCACAAACCGCCGATGCCCATCAGCACCGACAGCAGCAGCGGAAAGGCGCGCGGGCCCACCGGTTCGTAGGAGATGGCGGCAGCGTAGTCCTGCGCGGCCCAGGCCATGCCTGCGGCCGCGACCACGCACACCCCACCGAGGATGCGGTCACTCATGATGTTGGTCTCCGGTGCCGGCACCTCGTGCGGGCCGACTGTTGTTGTGTGAACCGAGCAGCACCGCCGCCCGGGTTGCTGCCTGCTGGACTGCTACTTCGCCACGGCCAAGCCGAACTCTTCGGCCAGCTTGCGGTAGTCTGCAACGCGCTGCTTGATGTACTTGTCGGCCTCGGCGCCGACCAGGTCGAAGGGGAACAGGCCGCGCTCGACACGCAGCTTGTCGTACGCAGGCGTGGCCATCATCTTCTTGAAGGTCTCGCTCCAGGTCTTGAAGTCTGCATCGCTGACCTTCGGGCCGAGGTAGAAGCCGCGGATGATCGGCCACTGGATGTCCGAGCCTTGTTCCTTCGCGGTCGGCACGTTGGCCAGGTCGCCGGGCAGGCGCTTGTCGGACATCACCGCCAGCACGCGGATCTTCGAGCCGGCCTTGATCTGCTGCTGCGCTTCTGACGCGTCACCTGAATACACCTGAACATGGCCGCCCTGCAGTGCGGTGATGGCCTCGCCGCCGCCTTCGAAGGCAACGAAACGCATGGCCTTCGGGTTCAGGCCCGCGGCCTTGGCGGTCAGCGCGGCCTTCATCCAGTCCTGGCTGCCGACCGTGCCGCCGGCACCGAAGACCACCTTGGTCGGGTCGGCCTTGACGGCGGCGATCACGTCCTTCAGCGACTTGAACGGCGAAGATTCGGCAACGATGATCGCGCCGTAGTCGGCACCGATCGCCGCCAGCCATTTGACGTCGTTTTCGTTGTAGCGGCCGAACTTGCCCTGCGCCAGATTCAGCAGCGAGCCGCCCGAGAAGGCGACGATGGTGTTCTCTTCGCCGGGGCGCTGCGCGACGATGGCGTTGTAGGCCACTGCGCCGATGCCGCCGGGCATGTAAGTGATGCGCATCGGGTCGGCGATGTACTTGCCTTCCATCAGCGCGCCCTGCGCCAGCTTGCAGGTCAGGTCGAAGCCGCCGCCCGGCTTGGCCGGCGCGATGCATTCGGTTTTGTCGAGCGGGCCCGCGACGGCCGCCGAAGCGGCGAGGGCCAGGGCCAGCGCGAGGGCGTTGGATTTGATCTTGAGCATGGAACTGTCTCCTGTGGTTTGGGAGCCCGCCGGGTTCTGACGGGTCGGTGTGACGACGTGAACGATAGACGATCGGCGCTGTCGAAGAGCTTTCATCGCTGTCGTCGAATCGCACGGGTTAACCCGAGCAGGCGCTCGCGGGTTCAGCCCTGGAAGCGGTACAGACGCGCGGCGGTCTGGGCCAGAACGACCTGCCTCTGCGCCGGGTCGGGAACCCAGACTTGCAAGTTCGCCAACAGATCGGCGTAGTGCTGCTTGCCTTCGAAGCCGGTGTGCGGCCAGTCGCTGCCCCACATCAGCCGGTCGGTACCGAACGCCCGCAGCAAAAGGGGTGCCGCGGCCTGAGCCGTCTCGGTGCTCGACCGGTACGGCGCGGACAACTTGACCCACACCTGGCGCGTATTCCCCAGACCCAACAAATACTTGAAGCCAGGGTCGGCAACGCCCAGCTTCGGGTCGGGCTTGCCGAAATGGTCGACGACCACCGAGGCGCCAGCGGCCACCAGGGGCGCGAGCGATTCTGGCAAGCGCCGCGCGTCGTCGTAAACCTCCACATGCCATTTGAGGCGATTGCACGCGACGATCAGCTCACGCCACGCGCCCTTGTTGAAGTCAGGCACCGGCTTGCCGATGAGGTTGAGGCGAATGCCGACGATGCCGCCACGTGCCAGCCCGTCAAGCTTGCCGATGTCGGCCTCGGGGTCGACCACGGCCACGCCTCGCAAGCGCCCTTTGCTGCGGGCGACGCACTCCAGCGTGTAGTCGTTGTTGGTGCCCAGGATGCTGATCGGGATGACCACGCCATGCGACAGCCCGTTGGCGTCCAACTGCGCCAGGTACTGCTCCATCGGCGCGTCGTAGTCGGGGGTGTAGCGGCGGTTGGCCACGAACGGTAGTCCGCGGTGGAAGGCATGTGCATGGGTGTCGATGCCGGTAATCCGTTCAGTCGGCATGGGGCTCGCGCAGCCGCTCATGGCGATCGGCCCGATGGCCGTTGCGCCCAGGCCGAGGAACGCTGCGTTGAAATTTCGTCGGTTCATGGAAAGTCTCCTGCTGGTTCAACCGCCTTCGGCAAGGCGGACTGAGATGGGCACCCCGGTTCGATGCCAAGGCTGCGCAGACTCTACCGAGCGCAGGCTTTCAGCCGGCTTTCTGCCGCATCGACAAATGGCGAGGGTTAACCCGGCACCTTCGGGTCGGCCCGATCCAACGGCAGCACGATGCTCACGTCGAGCCCTGGCCCCGGCTCGGCCGGGCGCAGTTCGAGCTGGCCGCCATGGCGTTCGGCGATCGATCTCACGATCGCCAGCCCGAGCCCGGAGCCGGGTTGGCTGACGTTGCTGGCGCGGAAGAAGCGCTCGCCGGCACGACCCATTTCGTCGGGGGGAATGCCGGGCCCCGTGTCGGTCACGGTCAAGCGGGCCATCCCCTGCAGTTCGGTCACATGCACGGTCACCTTGCCATCGCGGGGGACGTAGCGGATCGCGTTGTGCAGCAGATTCGACAGAGCCTCGGTCAACAGCGCAGGAATCCCCCGTACCACGACGGAACCCGGCACGGCGTCGAGTCCGAAGTCGATGCCTCGCCCCCGGGCTTCGCTCCACCAGCGGCGCGCCATTTCATGTGCGAAGGGCACGAGGTCGACCCGTTCCGGCTCGATCGGAACGGTGTCGGTGCGTGCCAGCAGCAGCATCTGGTTCGTCTGGCGCACCGCCTCGTCGAGTTGCACCTGAATGGCCTTCAAGGCCGCGCGTTGCTGCGCCGGGTCGGATTCGCGCAGTGCAAAGCCGACCTGGGTCGCCAGCGTCGTCAGCGGCGTTCGCAACTGGTGCGACGCGTCGTCAATGAATCGGCGCCGCGCCTCCACCTGCTGGCGATTTCGTTCGACATGGTGATTGATCGCTTCGACCAGCGGCCGCACGTCGGACGGAATGCCGACGGCAGAGATCGGGGTCTGGTCCGACGCCAGTCGCCTGCGCACTTCGCCGCGCAGGCGTGCCAGCGGCCGCAGCGCCCAGCCCACGACCAGCACCAGCAAGGTGGTTGCCGCCAGCACGAGTGCCAGGTCGCGCGCCACCGCCTGCAACAGCAGCGTGCGGGTGAATGCCTGTCGCGACTCCAGCGTCTCGGCGACCTGGATGACGATGCGCTGAGCCACGGCGCGGCCCGCCAGCGGTCGATCAAGCAGCCGCGCGTAAGAGCCGACCCGCACCGCTTCGTCGCCGTAGCGTGCGTCGCTGAACTGGGGTTGCCCGGTCACCAGGGGCCGCACCGGGGCGGGCAGGTCTGGGCTGCCGATCTCGACCAGCCCATCTTCGGTGGCGACGCGGTAGTACACACGGCCGCTGGCGGTCAGCTCGAAGAATTCGAGCATCCGATAGGGCAACTCGACGCCCAGACCGCCACTTTCAGTCGAGATGTTGGCGTCCATCGACTTGATCGCACCCAGCAGCGAGCGGTCGTAGGCCGAGTTAGCCGCGTCCACCGCGGTGCGCCAGGTGGCCCACAGTTCAGCGCCGATGCCCAGCAGCAAGCCCGGGAACAGCACCAGCAGCAACGTGCGCCGCAGGCTGAGCGAATGCAGCGCGGTCAGGGTCAGGTGCCGCATTCGAGCACGTACCCCAGGCCGCGCAAGGTCGTGATCTGGACCGGGCTGTGCGCGAGCCGCTTGCGCAGCCGGTGCACGAGCACTTCAACCGCCTCGGGGTTCACCTCTTGCTCGTCGGAGAAAACCCGCTCGAGGATCTCTTGCTTGGACAGGGGCTCGCCGCTGTGCTGCACCAGCGCTCGCAGTGCGGCATGTTCGCGCGGCGTCAGGACCAGCGGCTCGTGCTCGAGCGTGAAGTGCTTGGTTGCGCTGTCGTAGCTCAGCGGCCCACACGCGAACCGCGGGTGATCGCTGCCTCTGGAGCGGCGAATCAGCGCCACCAGGCGCGCCTCGAGTTCGGCGATGTCGAACGGCTTGGCCAAAAAATCGTCGGCCCCTTCGTGCAGGCTGCTGACGCGCTCGATCAGCGAATCGCGTGCCGTCAAGACGAGCACCGGCAGCCGGTGGTCGGCCTCGCGCAGGTCTGACAGCACCTCGTGGCCGTCTTGTCCGGGCAGGCCGAGGTCGAGGATCAACGCATCGTATCGGGTGGCCTTGAGGCTGCGCCGGACCATGCGCCCGTCGTCGACCCAATCGACCTGGAACCCGCCCTGCTGCAATGTTCGCACGAGCCAGGTCGCCAGTTCACGTTCGTCTTCTGCGAGAAGGATGCGCATTCGTTTTTGGCTCCGGAGCGCAGCAGGGCACGCAATGCCTCTGGCCGCAACGCATCATGGTCTGTCGCTGCTCGCGTCTTGGCAATCCACAGTCGTCCCGATAGGCGCGGTGCCGAGCAGCAAGGTCGACCTCTGCGAACCCCGGGGTTACGTGCCGTTCACAGGACGGGGCGCGACCTCGGTCAGCACTTCGGCAGGCACCTGGCGCAGGTCCCAGACGAGCCCGAAGGTGGAAAGAAGCCTCAGCATGAGGTAGGCCAAATCGAGCTGATACCAGCGGAAGCCGGCGCGTGCGGCACTCATGAATCGATGATGGTTGTTGTGCCACGCCGCACCCAGCGTTGGCAGAGCGAGCCACCAGGCGTTCACCGAGCAGTCACCGGTCACGTACGGCCGGGCGAACAGAGGCCCCAATCGCCGACGGTGGAGCACGCTGTTGAGGATGAGCGAGGCATGAATGGACAGCGCGGTGGGCACGAAGAACCCCCAGACCGCGGCGGCGGCGCCCATGCCGGTGCCACCAAACAGCGCCGAATACTGACCCAGCAGGACGAACGCCACGAGTGTGATGAGCGGAAAGACATAGTGATAGCGGTTGACCCAGACGAGTTCGGGAAAGCGCGCCAGGTCTTTCGCAGCGTCGAGGTCGGTGTCGAGCATGTCGAACAGCCAGCCGATGTGGGAGTGCTCCAGGCTGTGCACCAGAGGCGAATGGAGGTCGGCATTCGTGTCGGAAACGCGATGGTGGTGGCGGTGGTGGGCGGCCCACCAGATCGGCCCGCGGTTGGCGGCTGCTGCGCTGAGCACGGCCAGAAACAGCTGGAACGCGCGCGACGTCTTGAAGCTGCGATGCGAGAAGTAGCGGTGCGAGCCAGCTTCCCAGCTGAACACCCGGACGAAATAGCCGCCAACCGCCCACGCCAGCAGAGCGGGGGTGAGGGGAACAAAGAACACGCCCAGGCACGCCAGATGGAGCAGCCAGTGGCGAACGAGCACCGCGCGCCGGGGCTCGCTGCGTTGAATACCGAAGGCAATGGGCACCATGGCAGACTTCCTCGAATTTGCGTCTTGGCTTGGCCAAGCGTTCGACGATTTGACCATACAGATCCACGATGATCGCCCTCTCGCGAATCGCGATTCAATCTCCCATCCGCAGCGTTTCCGCCCGCGCCTGCGCGCACGGCTCAGCCAGATCGGCCCTCGGTATCGCATTGACCATTGCGCGCGGTCACACCCCTCGTTTCACTGCACGTTTGGTCGGAACAGCGGTGATTGTTCCTTGCCACTTGTGCCTGAGACAAGGCCACGGCCACCTATGAATGCGAGCGGGTTAGCGTCCTGGCCTCGGGTGTCAATGTCTGAGACAACGCGGCACCGTGTTGACCTGTATGCGCCGGGTCGCGCAAAGGTGCCTGTGACCAGCGGCTCAAAGCCGCTGTCGACCCGTTGCCGACCGTCGCCTTGACTCGCTGTGCGGCAGCAAGGCAGCGGGTGCCGACGGTGGTGTCGCCCCTTGAATTCACGGTTTGGGTCTCACAGCGGTCATCAAGGCACCAGTGACATCTCGGACCCAAGGGCCGGTTTCAAAGTACTGCTGACCTCGGGCGCCAACTGGTACTGCCGACACTGACCTGCCTCGCGGTCAGTGCCACCGAAGTGAATTGATGTGCGCGAGGCCGAGAGCGCGAATGAACTCCGCGTAGCTCGCCAGGAGTTGTGCAGAGTGTCCTAAAGGGGTCGTGGCGAGTAATTTCTGATCAATTCGGCGTGAACTCATTTGCGGCGTAATGAACCCGCAGCACCTCAAACCGCTGTCGGATTGGAGCGACCTGTATCGATACCTCATCACCTTCGCATTTACCGAGCATGGCCCTGCCCAAAGGGGCTTCGCTGCTGATGACCTGAACGAGCTGAGCGCCGCTGACCAACTTCATGCTGCCCCCATCCGGGCCGAGAAAGAGCTGTTGCTGCTTGTTGTCGGAATCGACCAGGCAGACCAGCGCGCCGAGCTGTATGCCTTTTCTGCCGTCATAGGGGCTCGGACGGAACTGGCGCCAATTGGCCATCGCCTGGCGGATGGCTTCGGCGCGACGAGCTAGGCCGGCGGCCAGGTAGGCGGCTTCGAGCCCCAATGTGTCGTATTTGTTTTCGGCGATGTTTTCTTCGTGAGTCGCCGTTTCATGGGCCACGCGCACTGCCTGTTCGGCTTGCAGCAGGTCTTCGGCGAGCCGTTCGAGCACCTGCTGCTGCAGCAAGAATTTATCCATGATGAAAGGCAGGCATCTCGAACAAGCGGGGTCGGGTCTTGATTGTGAAGGGCTACACCAGCCTCCGACGCTTCTGTTGGCTGCAGGTTAATTTCAGGCATGGGCACTGTCCTGCCGCCCATTTCGGTGCCTCGAACGGCAGGAACTGGCCGACTGCGTGAGTGCGCGGTCGAACGAGGAAGCTGACTTTCGATGCTCCTGCTCGATCGACCTGCGTCAGCTCACGGTGACGGCTCGGTAGACCCGGTATCGGCCAGAAGCAGCCGCGCGCTAACGCCGGCTTTTGCGATTCACAGTTGTTCAAACTGTTGGCTTGGCGACATGCACGACTTGGCCATCGCGGACACGGCGCGACGACAGGCGCGCTGCCCGACCGCACGCAGACGGCACTAATAACCTCCCAGGTTATCGATTGATGGCAAGCCGCGTTCTATGCTCGCGGCATGGAACTGCTGCACGCGTCCCCGCCAGCCACCGAAACATCGCCGTTCGGGTCGGTCCTGAGGCACTGGCGAACGCTGCGCGGCCAGAGCCAGATGGCACTTGGCCTAAGTGCTGGGGTCTCCACGCGACACGTCAGCTATCTGGAGACAGGTCGTGCGCAGCCCAGTCGCGAGATGGTGTTGATGCTGGCGCAGGCGCTCGATGTGCCGCTGCGAGAACGAAACCGGTGGCTGACGGCGGCGCGCTATGCGCCGCTCTACCGCGAGACACCCTTGGATGCACCGGCACTTGGCCCTGTGCGCGATGCGCTGCAAATGCTGCTGTCTGCCAGCGAGCCCAACCCGACCTTCGTCGTCAACCGCCGTTACGACATCCTTGACGCCAACCAGGCTGGCCGCTGGCTCACGTCGGCATTCTCGTTAGATCTGAAAGCCTTTTCCGCGCCACTGAACATGGCGGAGCTGATCATCGACCCCAACGGGATGCGGCCCTTCCTTGAGAACCGCGAAGAGGTGGCGTACAAGGTACTTTCCCGACTTCGCCGCGACCTTGGGAGCGCGCCCCAGCTTGATGACGTCGAAGAGTCCTTGCTCGGGCGTGTCAACGAGGCCTGGCACGAACTTGCACAGCCGCCCTCCCCTCTTGATGCGTTGCCGCTGATGGTTGGCGTGCGCTTGCGCAGAGGTGATCTGGCACTGAACCTGTTCACGACGATCGCCACATTGGGAACACCCCTGGATGTGACCTTGCAGGAGCTGCGAATCGAAACGCTGTTTGCGGCCGACGCACCGACCAAAACGGTGCTGTCGAACCGCTCGCGGGAACTGCAGTAACCGAGGTGACACGACACCCTTTCGATCAAGCCACGAACGTGGTGCTCGACGGGATGGCGTGCCAAGGCCAGACCGATGATCGATACTGGGCCTTTGTCGGCCCGTTCGGCGGCACCACTGGCGCGACGGTACTTCGATCCGTCCTTGAGCAAGCCAACAAGATTGGTGATCCATTGGCAATCACCCTGAATTTTTGTGCGCCCTTGCAGCACGGGGCCTTCGACCTCGATGTGCGGGAAGTCAGGACGAACCGATCAACCCAACATTGGGCGGTAGAACTATCGCAAAAGGGTGCAGGCATCGCAGTCAGTGCCAGCGTCGTTCTCGCGGTGCGGCGCGAGAGTTGGTCGCACCAGTCGGCTGCCGCGCCGGATATGCCATCACCCGAGGATCTGCTGCAGTTGGTGCAACCGAGGTCGGTTCCCTGGGTCGACCGCTACAGTTTTCGATTCGCTTGCGGCCAACCTGCTGGGCCCAACGACCAAAGTAAGTCAGCACGCAGCGCGCGGTCCGAAGTCTGGATCAGTGACCGCGAGCCGCGCCCGATCGATGCACTGTCGCTGGTGTCGATGTCGGACGCTTTCTTCGGCCGAATCTTTCTGGTTCGCGGGCTCATCTGCCCTTTCGGTACTGTATCGATGACGGTCTATTTCCACGTCAGTGCCAACGAGCTGTTGCAGGAAGAAGGGCATGCCATATTCGGCGTGGCAGATGCACATGTCTTTCACCGCAGCTACGCAGATCAGACCGGAGAGCTCTGGTCTCCCAATGGCCGCCTCTTGGCGACCACGCAGCAGATTGCGTACTTCAAGTTGTAGCGGCTGTCTGCGCCAATGCTGCGAAGTGATAGAGCGACTGAATTCGCCCGTCGCCGTTCAGCACAAACACGTCGGTGCCACGGGCCTCAGGCATGCCGCCCTTACGCGGAGCCATCTCCCATGGAAGCAGAATCAGATGGTTGTGGCTGTCGGCTGCACCCGCTGCCTTGAAGATGAAGCCTTTCGACTGCACCCAATCGGTGTGCGCTTGATCCACGCGCCTGACAATTTCGTCCACCCCGCGAATGTCGAAACGGCGAGAGACATTTTCCCCGTCGTCGGCCCAAAGGCCTTTCACGATCTCATGGCGACGGTCTGGGTCGCTCTCGTTCCACATGCTCAGATAGCGCTCGATGATGTTCTGTACCCGCTTTGCGTCTGCGTTCATGGCTTCACCTACTTTTTGGAATGGCCTCAGGCCATGGAAATGACGACCTTGCCGAACGACTGACCGCGCATGAAGTGGCTATAGGCCTGCTTCACTTCCGAGAAGGCGAATACCTGATCGATCACAGGTTTCAATTTGCACTGTGTGATGGCCCGATTCATCGCTTCAAAGCTGCTGCGATTCCCGACGAACACCCGCCGGATCGTTGCCATCGTGGCTGAATAGGCCTGTGCCGAAATCTGGATGTCGGGCTTGTGCATGCCGCGAGCGATCAGCAACATGATCTGGCCGTGCAAGCCCACGGCGCGCATCGACTGCTCGATGGTGTCGCCACCAAACGTCTCGACGATCAAGTCTGCGCCGCGACCGCCTGTGGCTTCGCGCACCGCTGCACCCCATTCGGGTTGCGCCGCGTAGTTGATCACCACTTCGGCCCCGAGTTCCTGCAGTCGCTCGGCTTTCTCCGGCGTCGAAGTGGTTGCAATCACCCTTGCTCCAGCCGCCTTGGCGAATTGCAAGGCAAAGGTCGAGACGCCGCCGGAACCCAACGTGAGCACTGTCTGGCCTGACGCGACGGGCACAGGACCATGGATGCAGTTCCAGGCTGTCACGGCTGCACAGGGCAGGCACGCGGCCTCTTCGTACGACAGATGCTCGGGTACGCGCACGGCCCATTCTTGGTCGAGCACAGCAAGTTCACCAAGCATGCCGTCGAGGGTGCAGCCCAACTGATCGAACACATCCATTTCGATCGGCCCACTCTTCCAGCGCGCAAAGTAGTGGCCGGCGACCCGATCGCCGACACGAAAACGAGTAACGCGCTCGCCAACGGCAACGACCTCACCTGCGCCATCGCTGAGCGGTACAACGTTGCGGCGCGCCGGCAAGGGGTAGCTGCCTTTGAGGATGAAGAGATCGCGCTTGTTGAGCGAAACGGCGCGCACCCGCACCAGGATTTCTGTCGGGCTGACCTTCGGCTCTTCTCGTTCGATCAAGCTGATGCCGTCGAGGTCGCCGGGCTTTTCGAGGATGTAGGTTTGCATGATGGCGCACCGGTTGTTGTCGATGCGCACGATGTTCAACGCCTTGCTCGGTGGTGTCGATAACCTCGCAAGTGATGCCGTCCTTCTTTATGCAGCCAACGACCGCAGCAGCCTTCATTCCCGAAGTAGTGGCGATGCGTCGATCCCCTTGCTTTTCCGGCACTGGCTTCCCGATGCTGCGAATGTCGACTTCTCGGCGGTCAATCCCGGCAGCCCTATGCCCGGTTTGGGTCGATACCGCACTTCCAGCCGACAAGGAAGCGGGCAGAGGTTTGGGGGTCACGACGGCATCGGGTTCCTACGGCTGCAGTACCTCGTACAGCTGACATTCACGCTGACCGCGGCCGCCAAGCCCAACGGCTGCTTGATGTGAGTCAGCGTGAGTTCGCCGTCCGACGGCCAACGGCCGGAACCGCTGCCTATGCGCAGGTGGCAACTATGCGCATTTACCGTCCGACGGAACACGACAAGCCTTGCTCGCGGTTGCGATCAGCCCCAAGGTTGATCGTCGAACTGGACATAGTTTCGGCGTGCAAGTGCACTGGGCGCTCCACTTCAGGAGACCGCCATGGATATCGTCCGCCACTCTCGTTGCGCCGTCGTCGACTGGTTAACCGCCGGGCCGCTCGCACCGCACGCCGATGCGATCAAGCAACACTTCGTCGACGGCAGGTACGCGTCAACCACGATTGCAAGCTATCTGCTCGACATCGCTCACTTCGCGCGATGGGCTCGGAGTAAGCGTCTGGGCCTTCGCAGGATCGACGGGGCGTCGGTCATCGAGTTCCTCGAGCAGAATCTTCCGCATTGCCGTTGTGAGGGCTCGGTCCGGCACGACCGTTGCGACCACCGAGCTGCGCTGGGCCACCTACTTTTTGTGTTGCGCGCTCAGGGAGCCATCGCATCGCCGGCGAAGAGCGTGACGCCTGTAGATGAGGAACTGCGGCGCTTCGATGGGCACATGGATCGCGTGCGCGGCCTCGTTCCGAAGACCCGTGCTGGCGTGCTGCGCGTCGTCGGACGGCTGCTGCGCGAGCGCTTCGGCGGCGGCTGCGTCGACATTGCTTTGATCAAGCCGACACATTTGCGGCGCTTCTACGCGCAGCAGGCCGCGCTGCACAGCAAGCCGGGCGGCGCCGGCTCGGTGGTGGCTGCGTTACACAGCTATCTCCGCTACCGCGCCTCGCTGGGAGATCGAGTTCACGGCTTGATTGGAGCGGTTTCAGCTCCCGCCAACTGGCGGCTTTCGACGCTGCCCAAGGCACTAACGGCCCAAGAAGTCGAGCAATTGGTGGCCTCCCTCGGTCAGCCTGGCTCTTCGTTGCGGCGCGCCGACGCGATCGTGCGCTGTGCCTTGGATCTCGGCCTGCGCAGCGGGGAGGTCGCGCGGATCAAGCTTGACGACATCGACTGGCGAGCTGGCACGATCACCTTGCGCCACACCAAGGGCCTGCGTGAAGACGTGCTGCCGCTGCCCGCAACCACCGGCGAGGCGATTGCCGCGTACTTGAAGAACGAGCGCCCGCAGACATCCAATCGAGCGGTCTTCGTGCGTCACATTGCACCACGCGACGAGCCGGTGGGCCCTGATCTGGTTCGCAAGACGATTCGCCAGGCCTATGGCCGAGCCGGGCTGCCCTACACCCGATCGCATCTGCTGCGACACACGATGGCCAGTCGTTTGCTTGCAGAGGGCTCCTCGCTGAAGGAGGTGGCCGACGTGCTACGTCACCGAGCGCTGAGCACCACGCAGATCTACGCCAAGCTCGACAGTCGCAAGCTCGTCGAAGTGGCGCTGCCCTGGCCGGGGAGTGCATCATGAAGGCGAGCACCTCATTGCATGCGCGCGCCGAACAGTACCTCGCCGAGCGGCGCCGCTTGGGCTTCAACGTTCGGACCGTTGCTTACTCCTTGCGCGGGTTCGTTCGCCATATCGAGGCCATCGCCCACCGCGGACCCCTGACCATCGAAGTCATGACCGACTGGGCGCGGTGCGACAGCCACGGCAGCAACGATCCACACACGTGGGCACGGCGACTGAAGCATCTGCGCTCGTTCGCTCGTTGGCTGCGGCAGTTCGAGCCGCTCACCGAGATTCCAGACCATACGATCTTCGGTCGCATCGATGAGCGCCAAGCCCCGCACATCTACAGCGAGCCCGAGATCGTCGATCTGCTGGCAGCCGCGCGGCGACTCGGTCCGGCAACGGCGCCGCGCGGGCTCGTATTCGAGACGTTGTTCGGTCTTGTCGCCAGCTGTGGACTGCGCATTGGTGAGGCGCTCTCGTTGCGCAATGCCGATGTTGATCTCGGGCACGGCATGCTCCTGATCCGCAAGGCCAAGTTCGGTAAGTCACGCCAGGTGCCGATGCACCCAAGCACCATCGAAGCGCTGCGTCGTTACCGACAGACGCTTGACATGGCGGGAGAGCCCGCCGAGCCCGAAGCCGCGTTCTTCATTGGCACACGAGGGCAACGGCACGGGCTACTGCTGGGCGATCGCCAAGTCCATCGCGTCTTCGTCGAGTTACGCGAGCAACTGGGCTGGCGTAACCGCGGCAACCATCATGCGCCACGCATTCATGACCTGAGGCACACCTTCGTTGTGCGCCGCATCACGCAGTGGCAGACGCAGGGCGTAGACGTCGACCAGGCGATGCTGGCGTTGTCCACCTATGTCGGGCACGCGGAAGTGGGCAACACCTACTGGTACCTCTCGGCGGCGCCCGAGTTGCTGGCAGTCGCCGGGGATCGATTCGCGGCGTTCGCGGCGCATATGGAGGTGCCCAATGCGTAACGCCATCGCACCGAAGCCTCCATCCTTTGCTTCGCTGGTTCAGCAGTTCTTCACCGAATACCTCGTCTCGCAGCGTGCGCTCAGCCCCCGCACAGTAGCCTGCTACCGCGATGCGTTGATGCTCTTCTTGGACTTTGCAAGCAAACGCCTGGGCAGGCCCCCGACGGGCATGCGGCTGGCTGACCTGCGGCCTGATCTGATCCTGGCGTTCCTCGATCATCTTGAGCAAGACCGACACAACACGGTCCGCAGCCGCAATCTGCGCCTCACCGCATTGCGTGCGTTTCTGAAGTTTGCCGGTCGGCGCGACATGACGTCGCTTCACGTCGTCGAGCAGGCGATGGCCGTGCCGATGAAGCGTTTCGAGCAGCCGATGTTGGGCTATCTGACGCGGCAGGAGATGGAGGCAGTCCTCGGGCAACCGGGAGCCCTTTGGTCGTCGCAGCGGGACCATCTCCTGCTGACGATGCTCTACAACACCGGCGCCCGCGTTTCCGAGATCATCGGCGTGCGCGTGGTCGACGTCATCCTCGATGGCGCGGCCTGCGTGCATCTACACGGCAAGGGTCGCAAGCTGCGATCGATACCGCTGTGGAACACGACCGTCGTGGAAGTCCGCGCCTGGCTGCGGCTGAATCCAACGCTGCGCGGTGAGGCCGCTCTGCTTCCCAACCGCCATGGGCAAGCCATGTCCAGATCCAACGTCGCGCAGCGCTTGGACTTGGCCGTGGCGAGAGCCTCCACGAAGGAGCCTGGCATCCTCAAGAAGGCAGTCTCGCCGCACACGCTGCGGCACACAACGGCCATGCACCTTCTGCAGTCCGGCGTGCCCTTCAACGTCATCGCCTTGTGGCTCGGGCACGAGAGCATGAACACGACCCATCGATACGTCGAGGCGAATCTGGCAATGAAGGAGAAGGCCCTGGCGCGGCTCGAACCACCCGATACCAAGCTGAGGAAGTTCCGAGCACCGGACGCACTCATGCGCTTCCTTCAGGCGCTGTAACTATGCGCAGGAGGCGCCGACATCCATCGGCCTCTACTCTCGGAGCCGCTGATGTCGGCCTCCGGCATCTGCACATAGTCGCAATCTGCGCATAGGCAGCGTCATGCGGATATGCGCATGACGCTGCATAGCGGTCGTCGGCTCCGTCTGGCCAAGAGGCAGCAACGGGTCGAGATCGTAAGGTCGGCGCCTTGAAGAGCGGTCTTCCGTAGCGTGCTGAACCCTACGGCTGCTGTCGGTGTCGACCGTGAAGTGGAAGTCCCGGCCAGGAGCGGGTGCTGGTGACCGACCGCTCTATGGCGCTTCGATCCGGCTGGATTGCATTCAGCGGCAACGAGTTGATTTGTGTGCGTGCTTTCTCTCCGGCGACCGCCGGCCGCCGTCGGCCACCCCAACTCGGCGCCCGGTGGACGTTGCAGTTGAGGGAGGGGTCTGCGCCTCTTCATCGGCAAAGCTCAATGCGCTGTCCGCCACAACGGCCCGCTCTCTACCGACCTGCAGTTCCAAAACACCGGGGTGAGGCCGCGCGATGTCGCAAGCCCCGACCATGGTCGCGCTGCGGCGACGACAGAAATGTGTGGTGATTTTGGACTCAGAGCGTGAGATGCAATCCGAAAACCAGGGCGCTGGCCTTGACCTTGTTC
Organism: Burkholderiales bacterium; assembly: GCA_039930465.1. Taxonomy (GTDB): domain Bacteria; phylum Pseudomonadota; class Gammaproteobacteria; order Burkholderiales; family Burkholderiaceae_C; genus LMDS01. Next base: position 3,349 of record JBDTTU010000020.1, on the reverse strand, counting down.
GACAGTTTTCCGAAGCTGTCGTAGTTCACAGTCAGAGCGATGTATGGCTTGGGCCTGTATTCCGCGCCAACGCCGAACAACGCCGAGGTCCTGCTGCCCATCAGGTTGTCGCCTGCGGGCAGCACATTCGTGCCGCTGACCTTCCCTGACGACACGCCGAGACGACCGTGCAACGCTAAAGACTCGCCCAGAGGCAGCCGGCCGGTCGCTGCGCCGAAGATGCTGCGTACCTTGCCGTCTTGCATGCCGCTGGTACCGCCGATGGTGACGCTCTCGCTGAACTTGCCCAGCGCTGCGTAGCCCGCCTCAACCCCGAGGTTCTCATTGAAGCGGTAGCCGCCGAAGACCTTGACTGCCTGACCGTGCTTGTCGGCGCCTGTCTGTGGCAGTGCGCTGGACACACCGAAGGTGCTGCGGCCGACTTCGACGCGAGCGTACGCGCCGACGATTCCGTCGTTTGGAGAAGCCTGGGCAGCCACGGTCAAGGTGGCGGAAAAAAGGATGGCGAAAAAAGATGATTTCACGGCTGCTCTGTGAGTTGAAAGGTTGTCTGTCTGAACGGCCATTCGAGTGAATTGCGCCGGCGCCTGCGGCACGCCGACATGCGACCGCGCGGCTCGCCGCGACGGAGCTGAGCATCGAACGCACTGGCGGTCGCTGCCTTGTCGGGTACTGCGGCGCTCAGCTCAGGGCTTCAGCGCAACCCTGAAGAAGCCCACGACCGCCGCGTTGAACTCGCGGTGAAACGCCACCCTGTCGAAACCGGGCTGACTGCTGCACAGCGGTGGCGCCATTGCCGCAAAGCGCGGCGTGCATGGCGCCAGAAAGTCGAAGTGGCCCGCCTTGGGCACCTCGCGGTAGTCGAGCGGCTTGGGCAGCGCCGCACGCACCGCTTCGGCATACCAGGGATGCGGCAGCACCACGTCATCTTCCGCGCGCCAGAGCTGGATCGGCACCGAGACGGCCGCGAGCGACGCCTGGGTGAAGGTGAACCCGAGCGCTGGCGCCACCACCACGGCCGCGCGCACGCGTGTGTCACGGCCCGCCTCGGCCATTGCCGTCCCCATGGCCGCCGCTGCAGTCGGCTGCCGGGCAATCAACTGGCATGCGAAGTCACCGGGGTGTTGCTGGCAGTGCGGGGCGATACGCCCCAGATCAGCGGCGCCGCCCACGACTGCCAACGCAGTGAAGCCACCCGACGAATGGCCGAACACACCAATGCGCGTGGCATCGATGCGGTCTCGGCCAGGCCACTTGTTCAGCATGTGGTCGATCACGCGGCTGATGTGGTGCGGGCGATCCATCATCGAAGTCTCTCTGCTGTGATCGGCATGGTTGTCGCCGGTGTGTGCGACAGCGGCGACGACAAAGCCCGCCTGGGCCAAAGCGACCGCCGTGTCGTGGTGCGAGAGAGAGGAGCCGCCGTTGCCGTGCGACATCACGATCAGCGGCAGGCCCTGACCTGCGACTGCGCCGCCGCGGGCGATGTTGAGCGTGAATGGCCCGAGATCGACCTGCTGGGCCACCGCCTCGGTGGGATACCAGACCGCCACCTCCAGCGGATTGTCTGCACCGTCAGCGGCCTGCAGGGTCTCGAAGCCAGCTGAGAGGGGTGCGGCCGCCAGCACCGGCGACAGAAGGCCGGTTGAAATCCAGAGAAGGGCCAAACAGGCCAGGCGAGAAATGAAGTTGAGCGTCATGAAGGCTTGCATCGGTAGCTCCTGGGAAACGAACTTCAGATGCAGGAGCGTAGTGAGTCAGCCTGCGTGGCGGAAGGCGCATGATTTGCATTTGGTTCGTGCATGGGGCGCCATGTCAGGACTGCCACGCCTGGAGAGACCTTTGGCCAGACCCGATCTCAACCTGCTGTTCACCCTCGACGTGTTGCTCGCGGAAGGCAACGTCGCGCGCGCCGCACGACGCTTGCGCCTGAGCCCGTCGGCGATGAGTCGGGCCCTTGCGCGATTACGCGAGGCGACGGGCGATCCGCTGCTGGTGCGGGCGGGGCGCGGCATGGTGGCCTCGCCCCGGGCGCTCGAGCTTCGAGATTCCATCACTCAACTCGTGCATGACGCCGAAGCTGCGCTGCGACCCGCCAACAAGCTCGACCTCGGGCAGCTCGACCGCACGTTCACCATGCGCGCCAGCGAAGGCTTCGTGGAGAACTTCGGGGCCAGGCTACTGGCCCGCGTGGCCGAAGAGGCGCCAGGCGCACGCTTGCACTTCCTGCACAAGCTCGACAAGGACAGCGGGCCGCTGCGCGACGGCACGGTCGATCTGGAAACGGGCGTGATCGACAAGGCCATCGGCCCGGAAGTACGCACGCAGGCGTTATTTCGAGACCGCTACGTGGGTGTCGTTCGAGCGGGGCACCCGCTGAGCGAAGGCGAGGTCACACCGTTTCGCTTTGCCAATGCAGCGCACGTGCACGTCTGGCGCCGGGACAATGACAAAGGTCCCATCGACAACGCCCTGGCAGCGTTGGGGCTGGAGCGCCGGATCGCCACCATCGTGGGCGGTTTCTCGGCGGCACTGGCATTGGCTCGCGCCACCGATCTGGTCGCGACCGTTCACCAACGGCACACGGGCAATCTCTACGAGGGAATGCACAGCTTTGCGATTCCACTGACCCTTCCGCAGTTCACGGTTTCCTTGCTCTGGCATCCGCGACTGGATGGCGATACCGCGCACCGGTGGCTTCGCGGGTGTGTTCGAGAGGTGTGCCGAGAAGCAGTGGGTCCGGTCGGCGTTCCCGATACGATTCGGATCGGAGTGGATCAAGCTGAAGTCTGAAGGCGCGGCACGAACTTGCCGCGGGCGTGAGCACGGCGCAGTAACAGCGCGGCAGCGACCGCCCACACGAGCAGCGCCATGGCCGAAGCTTCGATGCCGTAGGCGCCCCCATTCAGCCACTCCGGCCCGCTCATCGAGCCGTGCAGCCAGCCCTTGGCCTCATGGCCCGACACCGGCACCGAGAACACGGCCGAGAACAGGTAGTTCCAGGCGAAGTGCATGCCCATGGGCAACCACAGGCGCCCGCTGACCTGGTACGCGGCGGTGAAGGCGAGCGAGGCCGCGGCCGTGACCAGCATGCCCATCGCGCTGATCTCGCCGGGCAGGTGCGCGACGACGAAGAGCAGGGTCGTCAGCACCAGTGCACGCCGGGTGCCCCAGGCCTGCTGCGCGATCCGGAACACCACGCCGCGCATCAGGATCTCTTCCATCACCGAGACCAGCAGCATTTCCGGAATCTGCTTGATGAGAGGAGAGCTGTCGCCCAGGCCTTCGACACGGTAGTGTAGTGTTGCATTCTGTTTGGAGCTTAAGCGACTATTGGCGCGAATGACCT
>JBDTTU010000019.1:0-53833 GCA_039930465.1 Burkholderiales bacterium | reverse complement strand
AGCGCCCGTTCCTGTTCGGCAAGTCGCTCGGCCGGCTGCACGCCAAGCTGGTGGTCATCGACAAGAAGCGTCTGTTCATCGGCTCGATGAACCTCGACCCGCGCTCGGCGACCATCAACACCGAACTCGGCGCGATGATCGACAGCCCGCAGCTCGCCCGCGAGCTGCTGCGCATCATCGACATCGACCGCTTGCAGTCGGCCTACCGCGTGCGGCTGAAGGCCAACGGCGCAGGCCTCGAGTGGTTGAGCATCGACGACGACAAGGAAATGATCCTGACCGAAGAGCCGGACTCAACGCCCTGGTTGCGTTTCAAGTCGTGGCTGCTGACGCCGTTCGTGCCGATCGAGCAGTTGTAGGCGAAGGCCCTCAAACAGCGCGCGGTGGCAGCGGGCTGCTCGGCCCCGCACGTTCTGAACCCGGCTCATTCCTGCGCCGTGCTGGTGGTGCCTGAATCCGCCAGTGAGCGCAGGCAGCACCGCTGCGCCCGCCTGCAATGACTATGATGTTCGGGCGCAGCCGGGCCACGCCGGCTGCATCCAGGCGGGTCAACCACATCGGAGGGCAACATGCCCCTAGTCTCGTTGCTGCTGAGTGATGAACCTCGCCTCCAGAGCTGCCTCGTGAACGATGCTGCGCACGTCGTGCCCGGTGCCAGCGGCCGACATGTCGGCCTGATTCAAAAGGTGCTGCTCGTACTTGAAAGGGCCCCGATCTCCACAGGCGAGTTGCGCTCGGGCCTCTACGGGCCGAGCACGACGGCCGCGGTGCTCGCCTACAAGCGCAAGCGCAATATCGTCAACCGCACGTATCAGACGACCGCCGACAACATCGTCGGCAAGATGACGATCGCAAGCATGGACAGCGAGCTCGTGATCCTGGACCAGCGCGCCGTGTCGGGGCGGGTGGTCTGCACCGAAGGGGGTGTCGCACAGCCGCCTCGTTCGGCCATCGTCGGCGCGGGCCAGGCCAACGTGGTCGGCGGTCCCGCAACTGCGGCGCCGTTCAAACCGCAGAAACAGCGCCCCGCGAAGTTGCGCATCATCGTGCAGCAGACGAATCGGGCACGAGAGTTTGGCAATGCCGACGCGCTGCTTGCCGCGCTCTACCCGCGCGCACGCGAGTTGCTGGCGCCGCACGGCATGGACTTCGCCACCGGGGCCACCTTGCCGGCCTTCGGCCCCGAGGTGATCGACGCCGAAAAGGTGATCGCCGGGTCGGCCGCGTCGTGCGGCAGCGTGATGGAATCGGCGCTCAGGGTCCTGGCAGACAGGGCCGACACGCTGCGAATCATCTTCTGCCCGTTCAGCGACAGCGGTGACGCGTTTGGCGTGACCGACGGCGGCCCCAGATCAGCTTTGACGGTGCCCCGTTTCTGCCTGATCAACGTGCGCAAGCAGCGCGGTGACGGTGGCACGCTGCTTCACGAGATCGTGCACGCCGCGAGGCCCGAAATGGTCGCACCCGATGTCGACATCAAGAGCGTGTATTCCCACGCGGGCAACCGGAATGCGACCGAATTGCCCGAGAAGCACGCCGAATCGATCGTGACCTCGTTCTTCGGGCGGTGACGGCAACCGGCTCACCGAACGCTGGTTAGTAGCGGAGCTGCCGTACGCTGAACTGGTCGGGTACGCACAGCAAGGCTTTGGCGGCGGGCAAGATCGCGAGCCGGCACCTGCAGCAATTGCGCGGCCACAGCCGCGGCAATCACCTCGGGCTCCTTGCCGTCGATGCCCGGCACGCCGATCGGGCAGGTCATTCTTTCGATCACGTCGGTGGCGATGCCATGCTGCTCGAAGCGGTGGATGAAACGCTGGCGCTTGGTCTTCGAGCCGATCAGGCCGAAATACGCGAAGTCACCGCGTTTCAGGATCGCCTCGCTGATGCGCAGGTCGAGATCGTGCTGGTGAGTGAGCACTAGGTAATACGCGCCGGCCGGCGCGCTGCGCACTTCGGCTTCGACCGCATCGACGCAGACCTTGTGAATGTGCTCTGGCCACGGGCCATGGCCGCGGGCTTGGAACTCGGCCGGGAATTCTTCTTCACGCTCGTCGATCCAGTCGACGATCATGTTCAGTGGCGCCAGCGCACGCACGATCGCGCGGCCCACATGGCCGGCGCCATAAAGTTGCAGATGAAAGCGCGGTGCGTCGACCGGCCAGCGCGCGAGCGCTGCCGCGTCGAGCGGCGCATATGCGAGCGTCACGGCGCCGCCGCAGCACTGGCCGAGCGCAGGCCCGAGGGGGTAGTGTTCGGTGTGCGCATGCACGTCTTCCTGCGCCAACATCGCGCGCGCGAGTGCGATGGCCTTCAGTTCGAGGTGTCCACCGCCGACCGTGCCGGCCGCATCGAACAATGACACCAACATGCGCGTGCCCGATTCGCGCGGCACCGAGCCGCGCGCGTCGAGCACTTCGACCACGACCGCTGGCCGCCCCGTGGCGAGCCAGTTGCCGGCGATTTCACGCAGCGCCGACACGCGCTTCAGCCCGCCTGCACCGCGGTGATCGCGCGCAGGATCGCTTCGCTCGTCGCCGGGGCCGAGAGCGGCGGGTCGACCTTGTGGTCGGCCACGGCCGAGACCGCATCACGGATCGCGAAGAACACCGAGAACGGCAACAGCAGCGGCGGCTCACCCACGGCCTTGCTGCGGTGGATGCTGTCTTCGACGTTCTCTGCGTCGTAGAGCTTCACGTTGAACACCGGCGGGCAATCGTTCGCGGTCGGAATCTTGTAGGTGCTCGGCGCGTGTGTCGTCAGCTTGCCGCTGGTCGGGTGCCACACCAGCTCTTCCATCGTCAGCCAGCCCATGCCTTGAATGAAGGCGCCTTCGATCTGGCCGATGTCGACGGCGGGGTTCAATGACTTTCCGGCGTCGTGCAGGATGTCGGCGCGCAGCAGCTTCCACTCACCGGTGAGTGTGTCCACCACCACTTCGCTCACTGCCGCGCCGTAGGCGAAGTAAAAGAACGGGCGGCCGAACATCTTCTCCTTGTCCCAGCTCAGGCCGGGCGTGGCGTAGAAACCGTCGGACCAGAGTTGCACGCGGTCGAGGTAACCCTGAGCAACGACGGCGCTGAAGGGCAAGGACTTGCCGTTCACTTCGACCTTGTCGTTGGCGAAGCGCACGTCTTCGGCCTTGCCACCGTGGTGGCCCGCGATGCACGCCGCCAACCGCTCGCGGATCTGCCGCGCCGCGTCTTGTGCAGCCTTGCCGTTCAGGTCGGCGCCGGTCGACGCGGCGGTGGCCGAGGTGTTGGCCACCTTTTGCGTGTCGGTCGCCGTGACGCGCACGCTCTCGAAGCTCACGCCGAGTTCGTGCGCCACGACCTGCGCCACTTTGGTATTCAGGCCCTGGCCCATCTCTGTGCCGCCGTGGTTCACGAGGATCGAACCGTCGTTGTAGACGTGCACCAGCGCGCCGGCCTGGTTGAAGTGCTTGACGTTGAACGAGATGCCGAACTTCAGCGGCGCCAGCGCAATGCCCCGCTTGAGTACCGGGCTGCTCGCGTTGAACTGCGCGATGCCTTCGCGTCGCGCCACGTAGTCGCTGCTGGCTTCGAGTTCGGCTGTCAGCTCGTGGATGATGTTGTCGGTGACGATCTGGCCATAGGGCGTGACGTTGTTCGTGTCCTTGCCGTAGAAGTTGGCGCGTCGCACGTCCATCGCATCACGCCCGAGTTGGCGCGCGATGGTGTCGAGGATGTTCTCGATCGCAATCGCACCCTGCGGGCCACCGAAGCCGCGGAATGCGGTATTGCTCTGCGTGTTGGTCTTGCCTGAATAACCGTGCATCGCCACGTCGGGCAACCAATAGGCGTTGTCGAAGTGGCACAGCGCGCGGGTCATCACCGGGCCCGACAGGTCGGCCGAGTGGCCGGCCCGCGAGACCATCGTGATCTCGGCGCCGAGCACCTTGCCGTCGTTGTCGTAACCGACTTCGTATTCGTACCAGAAGCAATGGCGCCGGCCGGTGATCAGGAAGTCATCGTCGCGGTCGAGGCGCAGCTTCACCGGGCGCTTGAGCTTGGCCGCAGCCACGGCAGCCACGCAGGCGAAGATCGCCGACTGCGATTCCTTGCCGCCGAAACCACCGCCCATGCGCCTGCACTCCACCTGCACCTGGTTCGCGTGCAGCTTCAGCGCGTGCGCCACCAGGTGCTGCATCTCGCTCGGGTGCTGCGTCGAGCAGTAGACGTGCATGCCGCCGCTTTCTTTCGGGATCGCGTAGCTGATCTGGCCTTCGAGGTAGAACTGCTCCTGGCCACCGACATCGAGCGTGCCTTTCAATTGGTGTGGCGCTTTGGCGATGGCGGCCTTCGCACCACCGACGTGGGTCTCGCGGATCAGGTGCATCGGCGGCAGCACGTACTGACCCTTGGCGTGCGCCTGCTGCGGCGTGATGACCGGCGGCTCGGCAGCGATCGTCAGTACATCCTTTGCCTTGGCAGCAGCGCGGCGTGCGGCGTCGCGGGTGTGTGCGATCACCGCGAACACCGGCTGGCCGAGGTAGCGGATCTCGCCGTCGCACAGGATCGGATCGTCGTGGACGATCGAGCCACAGTCGTTCGGCCCGGGGATGTCGCAGGCCGACAGCACCGCCACGACACCGGGCAGCGCGCGTATCTTGTCGAGCGCGCTGACCATGAGGCGGCCGTTCGCCACCGGCGAGAGGCCGAGCGCGCAATGCAGCGTGCCGGCGAGTTCGGGAATGTCGTCGATGTAGGCCGCTTCACCGGCCACGTGCAGGTGCGCCGATTCGTGCGGGCGGCTGATGCCGACGCGCGCGCCTGCGCTGGCTGCGGCGGCTTCGGCACGTTCGTCGATGCGCGCGGCGGTGTTCTTCAGGTAACCGGCGAAGGCTTCGTTCGGTTCCAGCAGCAAGGCGTCGATGGGCTTGTTCATTCGAGGCTCCTCAGGCGGTGGCCACGTGGGTCTGGTGCGGCATCACGCTGAACACGCTGGTGGCGCTGCTCGGCAGCGGGTTCTCGGCGCGGGTTTCGAGCCAGAAGCGCTGCAGCAGGTTCTGCGCGACCTGCAAACGGTAGGCGGCGCTGGCGCGCATGTCCGAGAGCGGCTTGAAGTCTTGTGCCAGGGCAGTCTTCGCCGCGTTCACGCTCGCCTGCGTCCACGGCTGCCCGACGAGCGCGGCCTCGGCCAGCGCGCCACGCTTCACTGTCGCCGCCATGCCACCGAATGCGAGCCGCACGGTCTTCACGGTGCCCGCGTCGAGCTCGATCGACAGTCCGGCGCACAGCGCAGAGATGTCGCAGTCGAAACGTTTGCTGATCTTGTAGCCGCGCACCTGGCGCGAAGCCACCGCCATCGGCACCGCCATGCCCTGCACGAACTCGCCGGGTTCGAGCTGGTTCTTCATGTAGTCGATGTAGAAACTGTCGAGCGGCAAACGCCGAATGCGCTCGCCCTTGCGCAGCTCGATCTGCGCGTCGAGCGCCATCAGGATCGGTGGCGAGTCGCCGATGGGCGAGCCATTGGCCACGTTGCCGCCCATCGTGCCGGCGTTGCGGATCGGTGGCGAGGCGAAACGCAGCCACACGTCGGTGAGCGAGGGGAAGCGTTGCGCCAGTGCCGCCCAGGCGGCTTCGAGCGACGCGCCCGCGCCGATGTAAAGCTCGCCGGTCTGCTCCGCCACGTGCTTCATCTCTTCGACCTCGCCGACGTAGACGATGTCGCCGAGCGCGCGAAATTGTTTGTTGACCCACAGGCCCACGTCGGTGGAGCCCGCGAGCAGCTGCGCTTTCGGGTTCGCTTCGCGCAGTGCGGCGAGTTCGGCCAATGTGGTCGGCGCATGGAATCGATCGCCATCGGTCGACGCGGCATAGCTGAAGCTGTCCGAAGTCTCCAGGCCCTTCAGCGCCGCCAGCACCGGCGCGGTGTCGAACGCCACCGCCGGCAAGTCGAACATGCGCTGCCCCGCATCGAGGATCGGCCGATACCCCGTGCATCGGCACAGGTTGCCCGAGAGTTCGTCGGCCAGTTGCTGGCGCGTCGGCTGGCTGGCACTGGCCTGATGGTGTTCGTATGCCGACCACAAAGACATCACGAAGCCCGGGGTGCAGAAGCCGCACTGCGAGCCGTGGCACTCGACCATGGCTTCCTGCACCGGATGCAGCTTCTCGGCGTTCATGGCGCGCAGGTCTTCGACCGTGAACAGCGCTTTTCCGTCGAGCGTGGGCAGGAACTGGATGCAGGCGTTGACGGTGCGCAAGCTCAGGCCGCGCACCGCCGAAGCGTCGCCCGGCGCGGCCGCCTGGCCGATCACGACGGTGCAGGCGCCGCAATCGCCTTCGTTGCAGCCTTCCTTGGTGCCGGTGCAGCGGGCGTCTTCGCGCAGCCAGTCGAGCACGGTGCGGGTGGGTGCGGCGCCGCCCACTTCGACGACGGCGCCTTGGTGAAAGAAACGGATAGGGCGGTGTTGCATGGACTCGCTTCACTAAGTCAGTCGGTGGTGGCCGAAACTTAAGCGCATCCGGCCTCAGGTGTATACAACGAAATCCATACTGCCTATCATCCAAATCATATGACGCAGCGCGTGGACTTCGACAAGATTGAGCTCTACCTCATTCGGGTGCTGAAGACCTTGATCACAGAACGCAGTGTCTCCCGGGCCGCCATGCGATTGCACACCTCGCAGCCCGCCGTCAGTGCCCAGCTGAAAAGGCTGCGCGCACTCACGGGGGACCCGTTGCTGGTGCGTTCCGGCAACAACATGGCCCCCACCGAGACCGCGCTGCACCTGCTCGAGCCTGCCACGCGCCTGTTGCAAGATGCGGACCGGCTGTTCAGCCCGCACGCCCATCAGCGCGCCTTTGAGCCGCTGGCCAGCGCCAGTACCTTTCGCGTCGCGGCGAGCGACTACCTTGACCCGTTGTTCCTGCCCGAACTGGTGGCGCACCTTAAGCGGGTCGCGCCCAAGGTACGCCTCGACCTGATGCCACTTTCGGGCGAGTTCGACTATCGGCGTGGCCTGGCGGCTGGCGAGGTCGATCTGGTGATCGGCAACTGGCTCAAGCCGCCCGAAGAGCTGCACCTCGGCCGGCTGATGAGCGACGAGATCGTCTGCCTGGTCGCTGAAGACCACCCGGTGGTGCGCGCCGCGCCCACCCGGGCCTGGTCGCCCGAGCGTTACCTGGCCTGCGAGCACGTGGCGCCGATGCCGCTGCACACGGGATTGCAAGGAGCGGCCCCGGGCGTGATCGACGAACACCTGGCCTCGCTGGGCGTGACCCGTGACGTGATGGTGCGCAGCGCTCACTTCAGCCTGATCCCGCTGATGGTGGCGCAGAGTTTGCTGGTGCTCACCACGGGCAGGCTGTTCTGCTCGCGCTACACCGACAGCCTGCCGGTGCGCATCGTGCGCTGCCCCGTGCCCTTTCCACCCTTGACCTACTACCAGCTCTGGCACGACCTGACCCACGCTGCAGCTTCCGGCCGCTGGTTGCGCGAGCAGGTGCGAGACGTGGCGCGAAATCTGGCCGGCCACGGCATGCTGCGGCGCAGTGCGCCGGCCAGCGGAGTGCTCGACGCATGAACACGGCCACTCTGCCTGCGCGCCTCGCGTTGCGCGGTGACTTGCTCGACTTCACGGCCGCGCCCGCCTGGGGCGACGTGGATTCGTCCGCGCTGCGCTTTCGGCCCGACCACTGGCTGCTGATCGAAAACGGGCGCATCAGCGGCGCGCAGCCCGAGGCGCCTGATGCCAGCTGGTCGCGGCAAGACCACCGCGGCAAGCTGATCCTGCCCGGCTTCATCGACACCCACGTGCACATGCCGCAGCTCGAGGTGATCGCGAGCTACGGCACCGAGCTGCTTGACTGGCTCAACACCTACACCTTCCCGGCCGAAACACGCTTCGCCGATCCGGCGTATTCGCAAGCCGGCGCGGCGCTGTTCACCGATGCGCTGCTGGCGCACGGCACCACGTCCGCGGTGGTCTTCCCGACCGTTCACAAGGTCTCGGTCGACGCGCTGTTCACCGAAGCGCAGCAGCGTGGCATGCGCGTGATCGCCGGCAAGGTGCTGCAGGACCGCCACTCGCCCGACGGCCTGCGCGACGACGTGGCCCAGGCCGAGCGCGACTGCATCGATCTGATCGAACGTTGGCACGGCGTCGACCGGCTCGCTTATGCCGTGACCGTGCGCTTCGCGCCCACCAGCACGCCCGCGCAACTCGCGATGGCCGGTGCGCTGTGCGCGGCCGACGCCAGCCTCTACATGCAGACCCACGTGGCCGAAAACCGCGCCGAAGTGCAGTGGGCGCGCGAGCTCTTCCCCGAAGCGCGCAGCTATCTTGATGTCTATGCCCGCGCCGGCCTGCTGCACCCGCGCAGCGTGCTTGCCCACGGCATCTGGCTCGACGACGCCGACCGCGCCGCGCTGAAACGCAGCGGTGCGCAGATCGCGCACAGCCCGTCGTCGAACCTGTTCCTCGGCAGCGGCCTGTTCGACTGGCGCGCGGCCGAGAAGGTGCAGTCCGCTGTCAGTCTCGCGAGCGACGTGGGTGGTGGCACCAGCCTGTCGATGATCCGCACCATGGCCGACGCCTACAAGGTGCAGGCGATGGCCGGCCAGCGCCTCACCGCGTGGCAGGCGCTGCACGCCGCCACGCTCGGCGCCGCCACTGCATTGCACCTGTCTGACGAGATCGGCTCGCTCGAAGCCGGCCGCATGGCCGATGTGTGCGTGTGGGACTGGGCGGCCGGCCCGGTGGCCGAGCGCCGTTTGAGCGTGGCCCGCAGCCCGCACGAAAAGGCCTTCGCCTGGATGACGATGGCCGACGACCGCAACCTCGTGGCTACCTTCGTCGCCGGTGCCGAGCGCTTCACGCGCGCCGGCGCCACTGCAATACCTGCCTGAACGTCACCGCACTGGAAGGACCCGCCACCATGCTCCGCCTCGAACTCGTCAACATCAGCAAGCAGTACCCCGCCGTCAAGGCCAACGACTCGGTCAACCTGCGCGTGGAGCCGGGCGAGATTCACGCCGTGCTCGGCGAGAACGGTGCCGGCAAGTCGACCATGATGAAGATGATCTACGGCGCGGTGCGGCCCGATGAAGGCGAGATTCGCTGGAACGGCCAGGCCGTGCAGATCGCCTCACCGGCGCAGGCACGCACGCTCGGCATCAGCATGGTCTACCAGCACTTCAGCCTGTTCGACACGCTCACCGCGGCCGAGAACGTGTGGCTGGGTCTCGACAAATCGCTCACGCTGACCGAGGTCACGCAGCGCATCACCAAGGTGGCCAAGGAATACGGGCTCGAGGTCGACCCGCTGCGGCCGGTGCACACCCTCTCGGTCGGCGAGCGCCAGCGGGTCGAGATCGTGCGCGCGCTGATGACCAACCCGAAATGCCTGATCCTCGACGAGCCCACCTCGGTGCTCACGCCCCAGGCAGTCGAAACGCTGTTCGTCACGCTGCGCAAGCTCGCCAGCGAAGGCACGAGCATTTTGTACATCAGCCACAAGCTCGACGAGATTCGCGCGCTGTGCCACAACTGCACCGTGCTGCGCGGCGGCAAGGTCACCGGCACGGTTGACCCGCGCACTGAAACGAACGCGGGCCTGTCGCGCCTGATGATCGGTGCCGAGCCGCCGCAGCTGCAACACATCCAGGCCAAGCTCGGCGGCGTGGTGCTGGCGGTGCGCGGGCTCACGCTGCCGAAGGAAGACCACTTCGGCATGAACCTGGCCGACATCGGCTTCGAGGTGCGTGCCGGCGAGATCCTCGGCATCGCCGGTGTCTCGGGCAACGGCCAGCAGGAGCTGATGGCCGCGCTCTCGGGTGAAGACACGCGTGCGCCGGCCGGTTCGATCCACCTGTTCGGCAAGGACATCTCTAACCACTCGCCGCGGCGGCGACGAAAGGAAGGCCTGCATTTCGTGCCCGAAGAGCGCCTCGGCCGCGGCGCCGTGCCCACGCTCTCGCTCGCCGCGAACACGCTGCTCACCCGCACCGAAGCGGTCGACGCTTCGGGCTGGGTGCGCACGAAAGACGTGACCGTGCTCGCGCAAGAGCTGATTCGCCGTTTCAACGTGAAGGCGGGCGGGCCCGACGCCGCGGCCAAGAGCCTGTCGGGTGGCAATTTGCAGAAATTCATCGTCGGCCGCGAGATCCACGCCGACCCGAAGCTGCTGATCGTCTCGCAGCCCACCTGGGGTGTCGACGTGGGCGCCGCGGCGCAGATTCGCGGCGAGCTGCTCGGCCTGCGCGACAAGGGTTGTGCGCTGCTGATCGTGAGCGAGGAGCTCGACGAACTATTCGAGATCTGCGACCGGCTGGTCGTGATCGCGCAGGGCAAGGTCTCGCCGAGTGTGGCGACCTCGTCGGCCACGATCGAGATGATCGGCGAGTGGATGTCGGGCCTGTGGAACAAGACCGGCTCAGAAGCCGCAGCGAAGGAGACAGATCATGCTCAAGCTTGAAGCCCGCCCGGAAGCGTCGAAGCTGATGTCGGTGATGTCGCCGGTGCTGGCGCTCGCCATCACCGTCGTCATCGGCACGGCCTTGTTCGTGATGCTCGGCAAAGACCCGTTCCGCGGCCTCTATGTGTTCTTCGTCGAGCCGGTCAAGAGCGTCTACGCGCTGACCGAACTGGCGATGAAGGCGACGCCGCTGATCCTGATCGCGCTCGGCCTGGCCGTGTGCTTTCGCTCCAACGTGTGGAACATCGGCGCCGAAGGCCAGTACGTGCTCGGTGCCGTCTTCGCCAGTGGTGTTGCGCTGATGGCCGACAAGAACACCGGTGCCTGGTTCGTGATTCTCGTGCTGCTCGCTGCGATCGTGGGCGGCATGTTGTGGGCGGCGATCGTCGCGCTGCTGCGCGACCGTTTCAACGCCAACGAGATTCTGGTGAGCCTGATGCTCGTCTACGTGGCCGTGCAGGTGCTGGGCTACATGGTCTACGGTCCCTGGAAAGACCCGGCGGGCTACAACTTCCCGCAGACGATCACGTTCCTGAAGTCGACGCAGATGCCCAGGCTGTTCAGCGGTTTTCGCGTCAATGGCGGCGTGATCATCGCGCTGCTGGCGGTGGCCGCGTTCTGGGTGCTGCTGTTCCGCACCTACGCCGGCTTCCAGCTCCAGGTCGGTGGTCTGGCACCTGCTGCGGCGCGGTATGCCGGCTTCTCGTCGCGCAAGGCGCTCTGGACGGCGCTGCTGATCTCGGGTGGCATGGCGGGTCTGGCCGGGGGCCTGGAAATCGCCGGCCCGCTCGGCCAGCTCACGCCGTATGTGCCGGCAGGCTACGGCTTCGCCGCGATCATCGTCGCCTATGTGGGCCGGCTGCACCCGGTAGGCATCGTGTTCTCGGCGATCCTGATGAGCATGTTCTACATCGGCGGCGAACTGGCGCAGTCGCGCCTCGGTTTGCCGAAGTCGCTGACTGGCGTGTTTCAGGGCCTGTTGCTGTTCACGCTGCTGGCCTGCGACACGCTCATTCACTACCGCGTTCGGTGGCAGGCGGCGCGGCCGGCACCGAAGGTGGTTGCCGTGATTGCTTCAACGGCGAACACCGCCACCACCGGAAAGGGCGCGTGATGGAATCCTTTGCACTTCTTCTCGCCGCCACGCTCAATGCCGGCACCGTGCTGGCGTTCGCGTCGCTCGGCCTGCTCATCAACGAACGTGCCGGCATCGTCAACCTCGGCGCCGAAGGCATGATGCTGGTGGCGGCCGTGGCCGGCTACGCGACCGCCGTGCACACCGGCAGCGACTGGATCGCTTTTGCTGGCGGCGCCGCGGCCGGCGCCTTGCTCGCGGCCGCGTTCGGCGTGCTCGTGATCTGGCTCAACACCAACCAGTACGCCACCGGTCTGGCGCTCAGCATCTTCGGGGCCGGCTTCTCGGCCTTCGTCGGCATCCGCTACACGCAGGAGCAGCTCACCGCGCGGCCGAACTTCCACGTGCCGTACCTGTCCGACATCCCGTTCGTCGGCCCGGCGCTGTTCAGGCAGCACCCGATGGTCTACATCGCGATCCTGCTGACGGTGGCGCTGGCCTGGTTCCTGTACCGCTCGCGCGCCGGCCTGGTGCTGCGTTCGATCGGCGAGTCGCCGGAATCGGCCCATGCGCTCGGTTACCCGGTGCGGCGCATCCGCATGCTGGCGGTGGTGGTCGGTGGTGCCTTGTGCGGCATTTCGGGCGCCTACATCTCGGTCGTGTACACGCCGCTGTGGGTCGAGGGCATGGTCGCCGGCAAGGGCTGGATCGCGCTGGCGCTCACCACCTTCGCGACCTGGCGCCCGGCACGTGTCTTGCTCGGTGCCTACCTGTTCGGCGGCGTGACGATGTTGCAGTTTCACCTGCAAGGAGAAGGCGTGCAGATCGCGAGCCAGTTCCTGACGATGATGCCGTACCTGGCGACGATCATCGTGCTGGTGCTCATCTCGCGCAACGCTACGTTCATCCGCATCAATATGCCGGCCTCGATCGGCAAACCGTTCTTTCCGGGCAGTTAGGGCCCTCCGCCCTTGTCACATAATTCCGGCCTTCGGGCCACCTTCCGAATACCCAACCTGGAGACGACATGACCTTCCACACCAAGCGTTCGTTCATCAAGGCGGCGAGCTGGAGCTCGATCGCCATGGCTGCGGCCCTCGTCGGCTGCGGCAAAAAAGAAGAAGCGCCTGCCGCCGCAGCGCCGGCCTCGGCCGCGCCGATGGCTGCTGCCGCGCCGGCCAAGCCCGAGCCGCTGAAGGTGGCGTTCGCGTATGTCGGCATCCCGGGCGACGGCGGCTGGACTTTCGCGCACGACAACGCGCGCAAGGCGGTCCAGAAGGAATTTGGCGACAAGATCGTCACCAGTTTCGTCGAGAGTGTGCCCGAGGGTGCCGACGCCGAGCGCGTGTTCCGCGACATGGTCGGCCAGGGGAACAAGCTGGTCTTCGGCACCACGTTCGGCTACATGGAGCCGATGCTGAAGGTCGCCGCCGACTCGAAAGACGTGAAATTCGAGCACGCCACCGGCTACAAACAAGCCGAGAACATGCGCACCTATGACTCGCGCACCTACATGGGCGCCTACATGGCCGGCGTGATCGCCGGAGGCATGACCAAGACCAACACGATCGGCGTGGTCGGCTCGATCCCGATCCCCGAAGTGATCCGCAACATCAACAGCTTCACGATGGGCGCGCAGTCGGTCAACCCGAAGATCAAGACCAAGGTCGTCTGGGTCAACGAGTGGTTCAACCCGCCGAAAGAAACCGAAGCCGCGCAGTCGCTGCTCAACGGCGGTGCCGATGTGCTGATGCAGAACACCGACTCGCCGGCCGTGCTGCAAACGGCCGAAAAAGCCGGCAAGTACGCGTTCGGCTGGGACAGCGACATGACGGCCTACGGCCCGAAGGCGCACCTCGGCTCGGCGGTGATCAACTGGGTGCCGTACTACACCAAGTCCATCAAGGAAGCGCTGGACGGCAGCTGGAAGGGCGGCACCGCGTCGTGGTGGGGTGTCAAGGAAGGCGCGATCGACTTCGTCTCGATCTCCGACAAGGTGCCGGCCGAACTCAAGGCCAAGCTCGAGGCGGTCAAGGCCGGCCTGAAGGACGGCACGTTCGAGATCTGGAAGGGCCCGATCACTGGCAACGACGGCAAGGTCATCCTTGCCAAGGACGCCGTTGCCGACGACAAGTTCCTGGGCGGCGTGAACTTCTACGTCAAGGGCGTTGAAGGCAAGGTGCCGGGCGGCGACAAGAAGTAAGTCGCAGGCGTTGCCTGGAGCCGCAGGCCGCCTTGTGCGGCCTGTTTTCTTGTGAGGTATCGATGGTTGAACGGGGGATGTGGCACCCAGTGCTGGCGGCAGAGTCGCTCGGCGCGAGCGAACCCGCGGCCGTTCACCTGCTCGGAGAAGAACTGGTGCTGTGGCGCGATCAAACCGGTGCGCCACAGGCCTGGGCCGACCGCTGCCCGCATCGCGGCACGCGGCTCTCGCTCGGGCGCGTGGTGACGGCTGATGGCGGCGCGCGGCTCGAGTGCCCGTACCACGGCTGGCAGTTCGCAGCGGGCGGGCAGTGCGCCGCGATTCCGGCCTTGCCCGCGTTCACGCCGCCGGCGAGCCAACGCGCCTGCACCCACGAAGCCTGCGAGGCGCACGGCCTCGTGTGGGTGCGTCTCGATCACAGCAACGCGGCCTTGCCCGCTTTCGAAGCCGAAAAAGACCTGCAGTTGCGCAAGCTTCTGTGCGGGCCGTACACGGTGGCCACCAGCGCGCCACGCATCGTCGAGAATTTCCTCGACATGGCGCACTTCGGCTTCGTGCACGAAGGCTGGCTCGGCGACCGCGCCCACGCGGCATTGGCCGACTACCGGGTCGAGCCCACGGCGCATGGCTTTGTTGCCACCGGTTGCCAGGCCTGGCAGCCCCAGAGCAACGCCTCGTCGGAGCTGGGCAGCATGGTCGACTACCTCTACGAACTCACGTCGCCGTTCAGCGCCGTGCTCACGAAGCTGCCGCAGGCGCAGGGCGGTTACCGCGACGGGATCGGTTTGTTCGTCTGCCCGCAGGAAGAGGTGCAGAGCGTCGTGTGGTTCCGCCTCGCCGTGACCGACCGCGTGTCGAGCGACGCTGAACTGCGCGCGTTCCAGCACACGATCTTCACGCAGGACCAGCCGATCCTCGAATCCCAGAGCCCGAAGCGCCTGCCGCTGCGCACGGGAGAATTGCACTGCGCCGCCGACCGGGCGAGCGCTGCCTACCGCCGTGTGCTCATCGAGCGCGGCATCAGTTTCGGAGTGTGCTGACCATGATCGACTTTGCTTCCATCCCCGTCACGCGTCTGCCCGATCTGCTGCGTGCCATGCCCAAGGCCGAGCTGCACCTGCACATCGAAGGCTCACTCGAGCCCGAGCTGATCTTCGCGCTCGCGCAACGCAATGGTGTGGCCCTGCCGTATCCGAACGTGGAGGCCTTGCGCGCGGCCTACGCCTTCACCGATCTGCAGAGTTTTCTAGACATCTACTACGCCGGCGCCAGCGTGCTGCTGAAGGAAGAAGACTTCTTCGACTTGGGCCTGGCCTACTTCCGCCGTGCCGCGGCCGACCACGTGGTGCACGCCGAAATCTTCTTCGATCCGCAGACCCACACCGACCGTGGTGTGAGCTTCCAGACCGTGATCAAGGGCCTGAGCCGTGCGTGCGAGACAGCGCAGCGCGAGCTCGGTGTCAGCGCCTTGCTCATCATGTGTTTCCTGCGCCATCTGAGTGAAGAAGCGGCGTTCGCCACGCTGGAACAGGCGCTGCCGTATCGCGAGCAATTCATCGGTGTCGGTCTCGACAGCGGCGAGCTTGGCAACCCGCCAGAAAAGTTCGCGCGCGTGTTCGCGCGCTGCCGCGAACTCGGCCTGAAGCTCGTGGCGCATGCGGGCGAAGAAGGCCCGCCGGCCTACGTCTGGAGCGCGCTCGACGTGTTGCATGCCGAGCGCATCGACCACGGCGTGCGCTGCATTGAAGACCCGGCGCTGGTGAAGCGGCTCGCGGCCGAGCGCGTGCCGCTCACCGTGTGCCCGCTGTCGAACCTGAAACTCTGCGTCTACAAAACCATGGCCGAGCATCAGTTGCCTGCGCTGCTCGCGGCCGGCCTGTGTGCCACCATCAACTCCGACGACCCGGCCTACTTTGGCGGCTACGTGAACCAGAACTACCTGGAAACCTTCGACGCCTTGCCGCAGCTCGGTGCGCGCGAAGCGCACACACTGGCGCGCAACAGCTTCGAAGCGAGCTTCGTCAGCGAGGAACGCAAGCAGGCCTGGGTGCAGGCGCTCGACCGCGTGTTCGAAAGCCACGGTGCCTGATCGGCCCCTTCCCACCCGCAGCATGGAACCACGATGCTCGAACTGCTGACCGACCCGCAAGCCTGGATTGCCTTCGCCACGCTCACCGCACTTGAACTGGTGCTGGGCATCGACAACGTTGTTTTCATCTCGATCCTGGTCGACAAGCTGCCGGTCGCGCAGCGCGAACGTGCCCGCCGCCTCGGCCTCTTCATGGCGATGTTCATGCGCATCGGGCTGCTGCTCGTGCTGTCGTGGATCGTCGGGCTGGTGGCGCCGCTGTTCACCGTACTGGGCCAGGAGATCTCGGGCCGCGATTTGATCCTGATCGCCGGGGGCCTGTTTCTCATCTACAAGAGTACCGGCGAGATCCACCAGTCGCTCGAAGGTGAGGAAGGCCATGCGTCGAGCGCGGTGCAGGCCACCTTCACGGCCGTGATCCTGCAGATCATGGTGATCGACATGGTGTTCTCGCTCGACTCGATCATCACGGCGGTCGGCATGGTCGATCACATCGAAGTGATGATCGCTGCGGTGATCGCCTCGGTGGGCTTGATGATGCTGTTCGCCGCCTCGATCGGCCGCTTCGTCTCGGACCACCCGACGATCAAGATGCTGGCGCTCTCGTTCCTCGTCGTGATCGGCGTGGTGCTGATCGCGGAAGGCTTCGACCAGCACGTGCCCAAGGGTTATGTGTACTTCGCCATGGCGTTTTCGGTCGGCGTGGAAATGCTCAATATCCGCATGCGCAAACGCTCGAAGAAGCCGGCCGAGTTGCACGCGGCCTACGTGGCCGAGAACAAGCCGCCCCGATAGAAGAGGCGGCCAGCCACGGTGCGTCAGTTGAAGTTTTCATGCGTGATCACCTGAACCGGCAAGGCCCCTTCGCTCTCGATGCGCTTGAGCGAGGAACCGGTGACCTCGACACGTTCGAGCTGCAGCGCCGCCTGCTGCGCCAGCACCGCGCCGGCCTGGCTCAATTGCAGGCCGCCGAAGGGCGTAACGATGATGCTCAGGCGGTCGGCTGAAGCATGCCCGCAGCATGATCGTCGAAGTCGTCGAACGCTTCGGCGGCCGCCGAAGTGTCGAGCGAAAGGCAATAGCCGCGGCCGTGAATGGTGTCCAGGCGCAGGCTCGTCGCCCCCGCCGCGCGCAGCGACTTTCTGATGCGGTAGACGTGGACGTCGACCGCGCGGCCGGTGTCGGCAGCCGCGCTGCGCAGCACGCGCGTGATCGTTTCGCGGTGCACGTACTGCCCGATCTTCAGCGCCAGCAGGTACAGCAGGTCGAACTGGTGTGCGGTCAGCACCAGCGGCTTGTCGCCGACGCTGGCGCTGCCGTGCCGTGCGTTCATCAGAAGCGGGCCGACCGACAGTTCAGAGGGTTCTTCGTCGTCGGGCCCGGCACTGGCTTCGATGAGCCGGCGCAGCTTGGCCGCCAGCAGGCGTGTCGAGGCCGGCAGCAGCACGACGTCGCTCGCACCTGACTCGAGCCCGGCCAGTTGCGCCGCTTCGTCGTGGGCCCGCACCAGCAGCACGACCGGCGAGCGCGAGCCTCGGCGCAGGCGGCGCAGGCGGCGCAATGCCGCGATGTAGTGCTCGCCAAAACTGTCGGCGTCGAGCAGCACCGCGTCGAAGTTCCATTGCTGCAGCAGCGTCATCGCCGACTGGCACGAGTCGACGGTGTGCGGCTTGAATCCGAACGACGGGAATTCACGCTGCAGGCGCGAGGCAGCGTCGGCGTCGCGTTCGATGATCAAGCAGGTGTAGTGCATGCATCGGGCTCCGTGAGAAGGTGGCCGCGCGCGCGCAGCGCCAGCGCGCCGCTGCCTTGTTGCCGGCGGCTTGATGCCGGCCATCGTGCTTTCGCGAGCCCAGGGTGTCGGTGCCCTGCCGCTTCGGCGTCGAGCCGCGCCGCAAAATCGGCGGTCTGCAGAGCCAACGGATCGGCCGGTGCTGGCGCGCGGGCCCGACCGTCCGCCGCGGGCCATGCACTTCCGGTGTTTGCCAATACATGCATATGCAGGTTATAGGAGAAAAAAAATGGGAAGCCGCGTCAGGAAACTTTTCGGGCCAGCCGCAACAGCTTCGCGTTCATCTGTTCGACCCCGTCTTCGAGCACCGCCGAGATTTCCTTCTGGGCCCGGATCCACTGCGGCAACGCCGCGGCGAACACAGCCCGGCCTTCGTCGGTCAGCGTGACGAGGCGCTGGCGCCGATCGGCGCCGACACTGATCGCGACCCAGCCTCGACCTTCGAGCACGCGGAGGTTGCGCACCAGCGCGGTGTCGTGCATCGCCAGCTTGGCCGCGATCTCCTTGGCCGAGGCACCGCGCATGCCGGCCACGGCCCACAGCACCGCGAGCTGGCTGGCCTGCAGGCCAGCACTGCGCAAGTGGCGGTCGTACACCGAAGTCACCGCACGCGCGGCCATGCGCAGGTTCCCACATACGCAGTCGAAGCCGCGCAGTTCGAACTTGTCGACGAGGTTCATGAACCGATTGTAGCTGCGTATGCAGCTTTATTGACGCTGACTCGACGCCGACGAGGTTCACTGCAGGCGTTTGGGCGCGGCGAACTGAAAGCGCGGCGTGGCATCGTGGTTTCGCACCGAAGCGAGGTCGGGCGTGGCGCAGTCTTGCGCGGCCTGCGCGGTGCATTCGCCCATCGCGTGCCAGCGCCCCTGCAAACCGAGCAGAACCTGTCGAAAGCCGAGCGACAACTGCGGGTGGTCGACCAGCAACGACAGGTTGTCGCCGATCTTCAGCCCCATCTTCACGCGGTGCTGCGGGTCGAGTTCGGCCTGCAGCGCCTGGCTGTAGCCGGTCATCAGTGCGAGCGTGCCGGCGAGCACCGCTTCGACGCTGGGCAGCTCGTGTTCTTCGATGTCCGCGGGGCGGTGCGCCATGCCGGTCTCCAGAAATTCGTCGTGAAGTCATCCTAGTGCAAATGAGAATGATTCGCAAATAACCCGAACCGGACCGGGCTCTTTGGGTGCCTGAGACAATGGCGCCCGAGCCGGCCGCGTGCCCCCGCGTGGCTCGATCTTTCAACAGGGGCCATGTAGAGGAACACCATGTTCAAAAACCTCGCCCGCGCCAGCGTTCCGTCTCTGATCCTGAGACTGCTGGCCGCGATGCTTGCCATTTGTTCGCCCACCCTTCGGGCGCAGACCACTGCAGCCTTACCCAAAACGCCGCTCAAGGTCGCGTTCGTCTACGTCAGCCCGATCGGCGATGCTGGCTGGACCTACCAGCACGAGCAGGGACGCCTCTTGATGCAAAAAGCGCTCGGCGACATGGTCGCCAGCACGGCCGTCGAAGGCGTGGCCGAAGGCGCCGATTCAGAGCGTGTGATGCGTGATCTGGCCGCTCAGGGTTACCGGCTGATCTTCGCCACCAGCTTCGGCTACCTCGAGCCGGCGCTGCGCGTGGCGGCTGAATTCCCGAACGTGAAGTTCGAACACGCCGGTGGCTACAAGACCACCGCCAACCTCAACACCTACAACGCGCGCTACTACGAAGCGCGCTACCTCGCCGGCCTGCTGGCGGGCAAGCGCAGCAAGAGCGGCGTGGCCGGGTATGTGGCCGGCTTTCCGGTGCCTGAGGTCGTGCAGGGCATCAACGCCTTCACGCTGGGCATGCGCGAAGCCAACCCGAAAGCCGAGGTGCGGGTGCTGTGGCTGAACACCTGGTTCGACCCGGCGCGCGAACGCGAAGCCGCGCAGACGTTGATCAACCAGGGCGCCGACGTGCTCACCAACCACAGCGGCTCGGCGGCCGTGCTGCAAACCGCGCAGGCGCACTTCAAGGACAAAGGCGTGCGCGCCATCGCCTATCAGAGCGACATGCGCAAATACGCGCCTGACGCGCAGCTCGCGGCCATCACGCAGCACTGGGGCGGCTACTACACGCAGGTGGCGAGCGCGGCGCTCGAAGGCCGCTGGAAGGCGCAGCCGGTGTGGGGCGGCATGAAAGAGGGCCTGGTGCAGCTGAACGCATTCGCAACCGACGTACCAGCGCCCGTGCAGGCGCTGATCGAAGCGCGCCGCAAGGCCATCGTGGACGGCAGCTTCAAGCCCTTTGCTGCGCCCTTGACCGACAACGAAGGGCGCTTGCGACTGGCCCAGGGCGCGCTCGACGATGCCTCGATCGCGTCGATGAATTGGTTCGTGCGCGGCGTGGTCGGCGCGGTGCCGAAGCCCTGAGCATTGCGCTGCATCGACCGCCGGGCCGGCTCAGCGCCCGGCGCTCCATGCCGCCGGCGTGATGAAGCCCTTGTTCAGCAACGCCACGATGCGGTGAACCCGCCACGCACCGTCGATGAACAGGTAGTCGTCCGCCAGGCCCACCTCGTCGAAACCCAGGCGCTTGAGCACCTCGGCGCTGCGCCAGTTCTCGGGGCGAAAGGCAGCCTGGATGCGGTGCAGGTTGACGCGTGGCGAGAACATTTCGGCAATCGCGCTGCGCAGTGCTTCGGTCATGAAGGCCTGGCCTTCGTACTGCTGATCGAGCGCATAACCGAGCGTGCAACTCTGGAACGGGCCGCGCGCGATGTTCGCAAAGTGCACGCTGCCGATCACCCGCGAGCTGTCGCCGATCGGCTGCAACAGGTAGCGGTAGCCGCTGCCGGCGGCAAAGGCCGCGGCGCTCTCGCGCAGGCGCCGAGCTTGCGCTGCTTCGGTGGGTGCGTCGGCCGGAGCGGGCGGCTCCCAGGGCGCCAGGTGGGCCAGGTTGCGCGCGTGAAATTCGGTCAGTGCCGGCGCGAGCTTTTCGTCGGCCGCCACCAGCCGCAAGCGCGCGGTCAGCAACAGCGGGGCAGCGGTGGTGGCGGGCGAAACGTCCATCCGGTCGATCAGGCCGCCACCGGTTCGAGCTGCTCGGCAAGGCGCGCCGCGAGCGGGCCGAACGCGTAGGCGTCCATGCCGATGCAGGCCAGCTCCACGCTGTCGTGCAGGCGCACCGGCGCGTCGTTGCGGCCGCCCGCGCCGGCGGCCACGAACCATGGCAGCAGGTGCTCGTCGGTCGGGTGCATGTCGACAGCGTGCGGCGCCAGGCTGCGGTAGCCGAGCAGGGCGCTCCAGTCGAGCGCCATGCTGCGTGCGTTCATCCAGTCGCGAAATGCCTTGCTCTCGGGAATCTCGGGCTGCTGGCCCGGGCCGCGCAGGCCCCCCGAAAAAGCGCGCCTCAGGTTGTGCGTGATGCTGCCGGTGCCGAGAACGAGCACACCTTCGTTCGCGAGTGAAGCGAGCGCTTCGCCAAGCGCGAACTGCTGCGCCGGGCTCTGGTCGGGCACGAAAGCGAGCGGCAGCACGGGAATGTCGGCGGCGGGGTAGAGGTATCGCAGTACCGTCCAGATGCCGTGGTCGAGCCCGCCTTCGCTGACGACATGCGCCGGGATCTCCGCCGCGGCCAACAGCGCAGCAACGCGCCCGGCCAGCGCCGGCGCGCCGGCCACGTCGTAGCGCAGCGTGAAGAGCTTGGGGTCGAAGTTGCCGAAGTCGTAGACCGCCGCGTGGCGTGGCGCCGACAGCAGCACCGGTGCGCGCGCGGCAGTGTGGGCCGAGATCGCGAGGATGGCTTTCGGGCGGCCGAAGGCGGCGTCGATCGCCGGGCCCAGACGCTGCATGAAGGCCCCACCCGCGCCGGGGTCCAGCGCGATCATCGGCGAGCCGTGGGAAACGAAGGCGGGGGGCAGGGCGGTGTTCATGGGCTCATTACAGCACCGCACCCGGCAGCGGTCGTTCGAGCCGCTTGCACGCAGCGTTCGGCACGGGTGGCAGCCAAAGCCCCCGGGCGAGAGCCCCTCGCCATGAGTCGTGTAAGTTCCGCGCCATGAACACACCCGCCCCGCCTGCGCTACGCCCACCCTCGCTCTGGCTGCTGGCCACTCGGCAGATGGCGCGCGACTTTCGCGCCGGTGAGCTGCGCCTGCTGGTGGTGGCGGTGATGCTCGCGGTGGCTGCGCTCAGCGCCGTCGGCTTCTTTGCCGACCGCATCAACGGTGGCCTGGCGCGTGATGCGCGGCAGATGCTGGGTGGCGATGCGCTGATCTCGTCCGACCAGCCGGCGCCTGCGGCGTTCGCGGCGAAGGCGTTAGCACTTGGCTTGCTGACCGCGAACACCGCCACGTTTCCCAGCATGGGCCGTGCGCCCGACGACAAGGGCGGCGGGTCGCGGCTCGTCACGGTCAAGGCCGTCAGCGACGCCTACCCGCTGCGCGGAAAGCTGCAGGTGAACGAGGGTGCCGGCACGCCCGAGGCGGCACTGGCGCGCGGCCCGGGCCCGGGCAAGGTGTGGGTCGACCCGGCGCTGCTCGGCGCGATCGGCCTGAACGTGGGCGACACGCTGCTGCTCGGCGACACCGGCCTGCGCATCGAACGCCAGATCGTCATCGAGCCCGACCGCGGCTCGGGCTTTTCGAGCTTCGCACCGCGTGTGATGCTGAACCTGGCCGACCTGCCGGCCACCGGCCTGGTGCAGCCCGCCAGCCGCGTGACCTACCACCTGGCGGTGGCCGCGAAGGGCAGCAGCGACGTGCCGGTGCGCCAGTTCGTCGAATGGGCCGAAGCGCAGATCAAGAGTGCGGCGCTGCGCGGGCTGCGGGTCGAATCGCTCGCGACCGGCCGGCCCGAAATGCGCCAGACGCTCGACCGCGCGGCCAAGTTCCTGAACCTCGTGGCCTTGTTGTCGGCGCTGCTGGCGGCGGTGGCCGTGGGCATCGCGTCGCGCGACTTCGCAAGCCGGCATCTCGACGACTGCGCCATGCTGCGTGTGCTCGGCCTGCCGCAGCGAACCATCGCTTTGCAGTACCTGGTCGAGTTCAGCTGCGTCGGCCTGATCGCCAGCCTGGCCGGTGTGCTGCTCGGCTTTGCGGTGCACTACGTCTTCGTCTGGTTGCTGGCCGGCCTGGTGGCAGCCTCGTTGCCGGCAGCGAGCCTGTGGCCGGCCTTGTTCGGTGTGGGTGTGGGCTTCACGCTGCTGATGGGTTTCGGCTTGCCGCCGGTACTGCAACTCGCGCAGGTGCCGCCACTGCGCGTGATACGGCGCGATGTGGGGGCGCTGAAACCGGCGTCAATCGCAGTGCTCGCGGCCGGCGCGCTGGGCTTTGTCGCCTTGTTGATGGCGGTGTCGAGTGATCTGAAGCTCGGCTTGATCGCAGTCGGTGGATTCGCGGCAGCGATCGCGGTGTTTGCGTTGTTGTCGTGGCTGGCGGTGTTGTTGCTCAAGCGTGCCGTGCCCGAGTCGCGCGCGCCACGCTGGCTGGTGCTGGCGACGCGCCAGATCGCGGCGCGGCCGGCGTTCGCGGTGCTGCAGGTGTCGGCCTTGAGCGTGGGCCTGCTGGCGCTCGTGCTGCTGGTGCTGCTGCGCACCGACCTCATCAGCAGTTGGCGCCAGGCGACGCCGAAAGACGCACCGAACCGTTTCGTCATCAATGTGCAGCCCGATCAAGGTGACGCGTTCCGACAAAAACTCACCGATGCCGGCGTGAAGCGCTTCGACTGGTTCCCGATGATCCGTGGCCGGCTGGTGGCGATCAACGGCAACGCGGTCAAGCCGGAAGACATGAGCGAGGAGCGCGCCAAGCGCCTGCTCGACCGCGAGTTCAACCTGAGCCACGACGCCGTGCTGCCGCCGCACAACGAAGTGGTTCAAGGGCGCTGGGTGGCGAATGAGGCCAATGCCGTGAGCGTGGAGGAAGGCCTGGCGCAGACGCTCGGCCTGAAGCTCGGCGATGTGATGCGTTTCGACATCGGCGGCACCACCGCCGAAGGCCGCATCACGAGCTTGCGCAAGGTCGACTGGAGCTCGATGCGTGTCAACTTCTTCGTGATGTTCCCGACCGCCGCGATGGCCGACGTGCCGGTGAGTTATATCGCCGCCTACCGCGCGCCCGAGGGCACACCGCAGAGCGCGGGCTTCGACAACACGCTCAGCCGCGAATTCCCGAACATCACCAGCATCGACGTCTCGGCGTCGATCGCGCAGATCCAGCGCGTGCTCGACCAGGTCGTGCGGGCGGTCGAATTCCTGTTCGGCTTCACGCTCGCGGCCGGGCTGGTGGTGCTGTTCGCCGCGGTCACCGCCACGCGCGAAGCGCGCTCGCGCGAATTCGCCGTGATGCGCGCGCTCGGTGCCAGCGGCAAACTGCTGGCGCAGGTGCAGCGCGCCGAACTGCTCGGCGTGGGCGCGCTGGCCGGCGTATTGGCCTCGGGCGCGGCGATGGCGGTGGGCTGGGCGCTCGCCCGCTACGTCTTCGAGTTCAGCTGGAACGCGTCGCCCTGGGTGCCGCTTGCCGGTGCCGCGGCCGGCGCCGTGCTCGCGCTCGCGGCCGGTTGGTGGGGCCTGCGCGAAGTGCTCACCCGCCCTGTTGTTCAGACCCTGCGCCAGGCCGCCGACGTGTAGCCAGCCGAGGGCATACTCCGGGCATGCCCCTGGCCTCCACCGATCGCGAACTTCGGGTTCTGCACCTCGAAGATTCTGAACTCGACCACGAGCTGATGGTGGTGCACCTGGTGCGCGGCGGCTTGCGTGTGCGGTCCTTGCGCATCGATTCCGAAGGCGACTTCGTCGCAGCGCTCAAGCAGCCCTGGGACGCGATCATCTCCGACTACAACCTGCCCGGCTTTTCCGGCCTGGTGGCGCTCGACCTGCTGGCCGCGAGCGGGCGCGACCTGCCTTTCATCCTTGTTTCCGGCGAGATCGGCGAAGACACGGCGGTGGCGGCCATGCGCAACGGCGCCAGCGACTACCTGCTGAAGAACAACCTCGCGCGGCTGGTGCCGGCGCTGCTGCACGCGATCGAAGCGACCGAGATGCGCCAGGCGCGGGTGCGTGCCGACCGCGAGCTGGGCGAGTCGCAACAGCGCCTGCGCGAGCTCGCGCAGCACCTGCAGACCAGCATCGAGCAGGAGCGCGCCGCGATCGCACGCGAGATCCACGATGACGTGGGCGGCTCGCTCACGGCACTCAAATTCGACCTGGCCTGGATCGCGCGCCACTCGACCTCGCTCGATGTGATTTCGCGTGTGAACTCGGCGCTCGAGACCGTGACGCTGGCCATCGATTCGAGCAAACGCATCATGCACAACCTGCGGCCAGCGATCCTCGAGCAGGGGCTGGTGGCCGCTCTGCAGTGGATCACGCTGCGTTTCGAGAAGCGCACCGGCATCGAGTGCCGGCTGCGGCTGCCGCGCTATGCGCTCGACTTTCCGGCCGGCGTGCCGCTGGTGGCCTACCGCACCGCGCAGGAGGCGCTCACGAACATCAGCAAACACGCACAGGCGAGCCGGGTCGAACTCGATCTGTCGCTGGCCGGTGGTGTGCTGTCGCTCGAGATCAGCGACAACGGCCGTGGCCTGAACCAGGACGATCTGGCCAAGGCCCGTTCGTTCGGCATTCGTGGCCTGCGTGAACGCGCCGGCACGGTGGGCGGCTGGGTTGACCTGAGCAGCAGCCCCACCGGCACGACGCTGATTCTTTCCGTGCCCTTGAATCTGGCAAAGAACGCTGCTATACCGACCCATGCGGCCCCCGACGCCGACGACCCCAGCCAGTGGGGCGGACTCTGAACGCAGGACGCACGCAACGATGATCAAGGTACTTCTGTGTGACGACCACGCGCTGATCCGGCGTGGCATTCGCGACACGCTGTCAGATGCGCCCGACATCGAAGTGGTCGGCGAAGCCGGCGACTACGGCGAGCTGCGCACGCTCATGCGCGACCGCACCGCCGACGTGCTGGTGCTCGACATCAACCTGCCCGGGCGCAGCGGCCTCGATGTATTGCATGTGCTGAAAGACGAAGCCACCACCATGCGCGTGCTGGTGGTCTCGATGT
This sequence comes from Burkholderiales bacterium, assembly GCA_039930465.1. Classification (GTDB taxonomy): domain Bacteria; phylum Pseudomonadota; class Gammaproteobacteria; order Burkholderiales; family Burkholderiaceae_C; genus LMDS01. Next base: position 28,200 of record JBDTTU010000019.1, on the reverse strand, counting down.
ACCCCGAAGACCAGTACGCGATCCGCGCGCTTCGTGCCGGCGCCTATGGCTACGTCAACAAGGGCGGCGACCCGGCATTGATCGTCGCCGCGGTGCGCACGGTGGCTCAGGGCCGCAAATACGTCACGCCCGAGATCGCGCAGATGCTGGTCGAGAGCCTGACCACGCCGCTGGCCGCGAACGCGCACGAAAAACTCTCTGATCGCGAGCTGCAGACGCTGGTGATGATCGCGTCGGGAAAGCGCCTCTCCGACATCGCCGAAGAGCTCACGCTCAGCCCGAAGACCGTGAGCGTCTACCGCGCCCGCGTGCTCGAAAAGCTCGGCCTGAGCAACAACTCCGAGATGACGGTCTACGCCATCCGCAACGGGCTGGTGGGCGACGGCTGAGTCGCCCGGAACGTGTCCCCGTGTGGCGGCGCTTGCACGCGGCCCTCTGCGGTGAGGCTTGCTTCACGGTCGCCGTTCGCTCGTTTGCCCGCAGCACGGGAAATGCCATCAGGATGCCGGGGCGTCTTGTCCCGCAGCGGAGCGAGCGCTCAACCATCCTTGCTGCTTTTCATGTCTGTGCTCGAACCGGTCATCATCGTCGTTAGCTTTGGCGTGGCTGCCTGCCTGCTGTGGCTGGGCGCGGCGACGGCCCATCTGGCGACGACCCGGCCGATGCCGGTCTCACTGGCGCTGGTCCTGGTGGCCGCGCTGCTGGCCGCCTGCGGCCTGTGGTGGCCCGGCCACGCGCTCACGGCCGACACCACACGCGGAACGCACGATCTGGTGAACATGCTGCCCGCATTGCTGCTGGTGCTATGTGCCGGTGCGACGGGCGCGCTGGTTGGCGGCCGCAAGCGGATCTGGTTGCTGATCGGCATCGTGGCGACGCTGATGGCCGCCTACCTCCATGCGATGCTGGCGGCACCGGGCTGGTTCCGCCTGGCGCGCAGCGCGGGCGGCATCGGGGCCGGCGCCGCATTGATCACCTTGTGCGCCACGCTGCTGGGCGCACAGCTTCGCTATGGCACCTCACGTGGCGGCCCGGTGCTGCGCGTGGCGGCCGTGCTGGTGGCGGCCGCCACCGTCTGTGTCGGCGCGTTCGTCTCGGCGGCGCCGGGCGCTGGCGTCACGGTGGTCTGGACCGAGTTGTTGATGCTCGTCGGCCTCATCGGCGTGGCCGCGGTCTTGTGCGTGGTGCTGGGGCAAGGCAGCGCCGCCGAGCTGGAAGCGCCGGCACGCTCGGCGCGCACCGCCACGGTGGACAACCTCACCGGCCTGCCGACGCGCTTGTACTTCGAGTCGAAACTCACTGGCGCGGCGCGCAAGTGCCGCGACGGCGGCGCGCGGCTGGCGGTGTTCTTCATCGACCTCGACGGCTTCAAACCCGTCAACGACACTTTCGGCCACAGCAGCGGCGACCGGGTGCTCGAGCAGGTCGGTGCGCGGCTCAAGCTCATCGCTCGCGGCCACGGCGTGGCGGCGCGTGTCGGCGGCGACGAGTTCGTGCTGCTCGTCCCCGCGGCCGGGTCGCAGGCGGCCGCGGCGCAGATGGCAACGCGTGTGATCGAGTCACTGAGCAAGCCCTACCGGGTCGACGAACGTGAGGTCGTGATCTCTTGTTCGGTGGGCATTGCGCTCTACCCCGAGGGCTGCAGTTCGAACAAGCTGATCGCCCGCGCCGATGCCGCCATGTATGCAGCCAAACGCGCCGGCGGCTCGCGCCACTGCTTCTATTCGCGCGAGATGGACGCCGACGTGCAGCAGAACTTCGACATTCTGCGCGACCTGCGCGAAGCGCTGGTCCGCAATGAGCTCGAACTGTTCTTCCAGCCCAAGGTCGACGCACGCAGTGGCAAGGTCACGGCGGCCGAAGCCCTGTTGCGCTGGAACCACCCGACCCGCGGCATGGTGATGCCGGGCGAATTCATTCCACTCGCCGAACGCTCGGGCTTGATCGGCCCGATTGGCGACTGGGTCATCGAAGCCGCTTGCCGGCAGGCCCGCGCCTGGCGCGACAAGGGCCTGCGCATGCGGGTTGCGATCAACCTCTCGGCCTACCAGATGCGCCAGGACGACATCGCCGACCGCATCACCGAGGCGCTCACCCGCCACCGCATCCACCCTTCGCTGCTGACCTGCGAGATCACCGAGTCGGCGGCGATGGAAGACACGCGGGCGACGCAGGAAACCTTTCGCCGCCTCGGCGAACTCGGGGCGCATCTGTCGATCGACGACTTCGGCACCGGCTACTCGAGCCTGAGCTACCTGCGCCAGTTGCCGGCGCAGGAACTCAAGATCGACATGAGCTTCGTGAAAGACATCGAAAGCGGAGACGACGCGCGCGCGGTGGTCGATGCGGTGGTGAAGCTCGCCCACGCACTCGGCCTGAAGGTGGTGGCAGAGGGTGTGGAGAACACGCGCCAGCAGCAGATCCTGGTGGAACTGGGCTGCGACGAACTGCAGGGTTATTTGTTCGCCAAGCCGATGTCGGCGCGCGCCTTGTTGCTGTGGGCGATCGGCGACCGGTCCGAGTCGGTGGCCTTTCGCGACTCGCTGTTCGGCGAAACGCGCCAGACCACACGCGAGATGTCGCGTCAGACCTTGCGCTCCGCGGCGTAGCTTCAGCGCGCCTGGGTGGTGGCGCGGCGCCGCACGCAATCGAGATAAGCCTGGCCGTCGGGCGGCAGGCCGCTGCGCTGCGAAGCCCAGATCATCTCGCCCAGGCATTCCATCACCTGATGCTGGGCTTCGTGAGCCGAGCCGAGGCGGTGGCGCAGCAACTCGAAAGCCTGCCTGATGCCACTCGGCTGGTCGATGCCGACCTGCTCGGTGATCGACAAGTGCATCGACAGGTGCAGGAACGGGTTGGTGCGGCCGCCTTCCACGTCGAAGACGGCGGCCAGCGCGGCGTCGACGTCGGCGAGGTCGGCGTGGTATTCGGGGTGCTCCCTGATCCAGTCGGCAGCCTGGGCTTCGATCGGCGTCAAGGGCAGGGCGCCGCGATGCTTGCGCCAGGTTTCGCAGAAGAATCGCCTTACGTCATTCTGGCTCGGAGCAAACATTGCACAATTGTTGCTTGCTTTGCGCATGCCTCTCCCCACCCCATCCATTTCCCCATGAACATCACGACTGAACAGCTCTTCGACAACGCCCGCACCCACAACGGTTTCAAGCCCGAGCCGATCCCTGAGGCCACGCTGCGCCAGCTCTACGACCTGCTGAAATGGGGCCCGACCTCGGCCAACTGCAGCCCGGCGCGATTCATCTTCGTCAGCTCGCCCGAAGGCAAGGAAAAGCTGCTGACCGGCATGGCGCCCGGCAACGTGGACAAGACCCGCAGCGCGCCGGTGAGCGTGATCGTCGGCATGGACATGGAATTCTTCGAGAAGCTGCCGCAATTGTTCCCGCATGCCGATGCCAAGTCGTGGTTCGTTGGCAAGCAGCCGATGATCGATTCGACCGCGTTCCGCAACTCCAGCATCCAGGGCGGCTACTTGATTCTCGCCGCGCGCTCGCTCGGGCTCGACTGCGGCCCGATGAGCGGTTTCGACGCCGCCAAGATCGACGCCGCTTTCTGGGCCGGCACCAGCGTCAAGACCAATTTCATCTGCAACCTCGGGCGCGGCGACGCGAGCAAGCTGTTTTCGCGCAGCCCGCGCCTGAGCTTCGACGAAGCCTGCCGCCTGGCGTGAGCACGGCCTGAGACAAATCGCACGCCTGACACACCGGGTTACCTTGGCGTGCCGGCCGTTGCATCGGAGGGCGGTCTTCGCGAGCGCTTTCTGACTACCATCGCCGCTCGACTTGTCGATGTTGACAAGGGCACACCCGAGCGAAAGCCGGGGTCGCAAAACCACCGGCCTGAAACCAGCAATGGTCATGGCAGCGGGGTCGCCAACACACAAGGTCGCGCCGACCAGCGGCACCTTGAAAGCCCCGGGCACCGCCCGAGGGTTGGCGATCACGCCGCACGGTGCCGCCGAGTCTCTCCGGCCGACCTCTCACTTTGCCCTGGATGGTGAAGACAAAGGCGGACCCAGAGCGTGAATGCTTCCGATGTTTCCATGATGCGCCCGGCGCGCCCGCGCCGCAGCCTGCTGCTGATCGGCATGCTCGCGTTCAGCCTCTTCTCAGGCTGCACCACCACGAGCCTGCTGCTCAGCGCGGCCGGCGTGGCCACCGATTCGAGCGTGCCCTGGGCGATCGTCAAGCATGTGCACGCCAAGCTCACCGAAGGTGACCCAACCCCCTGCGTGTTCCTCAACAGCGTGCAGCGGGCGCTGAGCGAGCGTTGCGGCGAATTCGTCCCGGGCAGCCTCAAGGCCGAAGACATTCAGCACTCGGGCATGGCCACCTGCCCCTTGACCGTCGCCGCACGCGACCCGCAGTTCTGGCCGGTGTTGCACGAGTTGCTGGCCAAGGGCGCCCAGCCCGAGACCTGCACCCGTTCGCCACTGGTGGCGCTGGCGCAGGCGCGGCCTTGCCCGGCATTCGAAACCGCCAGCCCTGAAGCCCTGCACTCGCTGGCCTGGCTCGCGGAAGCCGACGCGCGCGCCATCGACCACGACGTGCTGCGCCTGCTGAGCTGCCCGCACGCGCGCCTGGCCGGCCTGGACCAGGTGCTCGACAAATGGCAAGCGCAAGGCGACTTGCCCACCGGCACGCTCGGCTTCAGCCCGCTCGCTGCCTTGCATCCCGAATACCTCGACACGCCACTGGCCCGTGCGCTCGAAGCCCAGGGGCATACCGCCCAAGCGGCGTTGGGCGCTTACGCCGGGGCCTTGCCTTCAGGCTTCGAACTCGCCTTGCGCGGCAGCCACTGGCGTGCGCTCGACTGGTGGTTGGCGCGGGCACCGCAGCTCGCCAACCGCGTGCCGCCGGCCCAGGGCAACCAGTTGCCCTGGCTGCCATTGGCGCGGGTGCTGACGCCGAATTTCCTGGAGCGGCCCGAGACCCAGGCCGACATGGTCGAGTACCTCATGGCCCACGGCGCGAGCCCGTGGCAGCGCCTGCCGGCAGAACCGGGGCGTTCGATCGTGCAACTGGCGATGGAGATTCACAGCCCGATGCTGCCGCTGCTCGACCCGCCACCGGCGCCGCGCACCACCGTGGTGGCCGGCGGCGCCTCGACCACCGCCGCCGCCGTCGCCGTCACCGCGCAAGCGCGATAGTGCGTCACCCGTCGCGCAAGCGCCCGTTCAAGCTGCGGGCGGCGTGGTCGGCGAAGCCTCTGTCTCGTCGCGGCTCCAGCCGGCCAGCGCCTGGCGCTTGAGGGCCTCGCTGCGCTCCTGCGCGAACAATTCTTCGAGTTGCTGGCGGGCCTGCTTGGCCACCGCGATCAACTTGGCTTCGTCTTTCAGGTGCGGCGCTGTCTTGGCGAGTTGTTCGACGTTGTGGCGCCTGAACCGCATCGCCAGCGTGCGCGCCTGGTGGCGTTCCCAGCCGAGCTGTTCGAGCACGCTGCGCGCACTCATCAGCGCCGAGTCGAGCGTTTCGCGTTCGATCAGCGTCACGCCCAGGTCGAGCAGCTCGAAGTAGTGGCGCACGTTGCGCGCACGCGCCACGATGGTCAGGCCAGGGAAATTCTCGCGCACCATCTTCGCGGCTTCCACGCTGCGCTCGACATCGTCGATCGCCAGCACCAGCACGCGCGCCTTGGCGGCACCGGCGGTGCGCATCAGGTCGAGCCGCGTGGCGTCACCGTAGAACACGCGCCAGCCGAACTTGCGCATGCTCTCGATCTGATCGGCGTCGTGGTCGAGCACCGTCGGCTGAATGCCGTTGGCGTACAGCATGCGGCCCACCACCTGCCCGTAACGGCCGAAGCCGGCAATGATCACGGTCTCGTTCTGCGGTTCGTCGATCTCTTGCATCTTGCGGCGTGTCTGGCCGGCGAGCAACGGGATCAGCCAGCGGTCGGCCGCCACCAGCAGCAGCGGCGTGACCAGCATCGAGATCGCCACCGCCGCCACCAGCAGTGACGACACCGGCGCGTCGATCACACCGGCCTGCGCTGCGGTCTGGAACACCACGAAGCCGAATTCGCCACCCTGCGCGAGCAGGATGATGAAGACCGGGCGTTCGGGCTTGGGCAGCCCCATCGCCCGGCCCATGCCCCAGAGCACGAAGGACTTGAGCAGCAGAAAGCCGGCCACCACGCCGGCGATCAGCAATGGCTGGGCCAAGACGACCGCGAAGTCGATGCTCATGCCGACGGCAATGAAGAACAGGCCGAGCAGCAGGCCCTTGAAAGGCTCGATGTCGGTTTCCAGTTCGCGCCGGTACTCGCTCTCTGCGAGCAGCACGCCGGCAAGAAACGCACCGAGCGCCATCGACAGGCCGACGGTCTCCATCAACGCTGCCGTGGCCACCACGAGCAACAGCGACGCAGCGGTGAAGATCTCGGGCGTGTCGCTGCGGGCGATCCAGCGCAGCGCCGGTCGCAGCAGCAAGCGGCCGCCGAGCACGATCGTCAAGATCACGCCGATGGCCTTGGCCGCGCCGACCCAGCCGCTGCCGTCGCTGTGGGCCTGGGCTGCGGCCAGCAGCGGCAGCAGGGCGAGGATCGGAATGGCGGCCACGTCTTGCAACAGCGCCACGCTCAGCACGCTCTGGCCCGAGCTGGTGCTCATCAGGTTGCGCTCGTTCAGCACTCCCAGCCCGATCGCGGTCGACGACATGCCCAAGCCCAGCGCGGCGACCAGCGCGATGCGCCAGTCGAGCCCGGCGAGCACGGCCACACCGAGCATCAGCAAGGCCGAACCGAACAACTGAACGCTGCCCCAACCGAAGACGGACAAGCGCATCGCCCAGAGCCGCCGCGGTTCGAGTTCGAGCCCGACGAGGAACAGCATCAGCACGACCCCGAACTCAGAAAAATGCAGGATGTCTTTCGGGTTGGTCACGAACTTCAGCCCCCACGGCCCGATCAGGATGCCGGCGGCCAGGTAACCGATGATCGAGCCTAGGCCGAGGAACCTGGCCAGCGGCACCGCGAGCACCGCGGCGGCCAGGTAGACGAGCGGGCCGGTGAGCCAGGAGCTGTGTTCCATCAGACCTTCTCTTTCAAGACAGATTCCGCAACGGGTTCTTCGGGCCGCGCGTCTTCGGGCACCAGGCGCGTCAGGCCGTAGAGCAATTCGTCGAGTTCGGGCCAGCGCGGGTAGGTGGCCAGCCGGTCGGTGAACAGGCTTTCGTGCGAAGCGATCTGCGTGTCGTCGGCGCGGTGGGCACCGTGCAGCAACAGTGGCGGGAGGAAGCGCATGCCACAAAGAGCGGCAGTCTGCTCGTAGGGCGGCAGAAAGGCGTCGAAGAAGTAGCGGTTGTAGCTTTCGGGGTGGTACGAGTCTTCGGGCCCGCCCGTGGTGGCCACGAGCCACAGGTCTTTGCCGCGCAAGGCGGTGCCGCCCGGGCCGTAGGCCCAGCCGAACGAGAGCACGTCGTCGACCCAGAGCTTCATCAGCGGCGGCATGCTGTACCAGTGGATCGGGTGCTGCCAGACCACGAGGCTCGCCTGTGCCAGAAGGGCCTGCTCGGCGCCCACGTCAATCAGGTAATCGGGGTAAAGCGCGTACAGGTCACGCACGAGCACCGGGCTCGGCGCGGCGGCCGACAGATTCGATGCGCTGCGCATCATTCGCCGGTTGATGCGCGACTGCTCCATCTGCGGGTGGGCGGTGATGACGAGCACCTTGCTCGCAGGGCTTTCGGAAAGGTTCTCGGCGGGGTCTGGCATGGCTTGGCAGCTCGCTGGTTAGTCTCGATGGCGGGGCCCGCAGGCGCCCCGCTAACATAACCGGAAAGTTGTCAGCAACACGGGGAGAGCTCTGCATGCCGGTGATCGTGGTGGCGAATCCGAAAGGGGGCGTGGGCAAGACCACGCTGTCGAGCAACATCGCGGGCTACCTTGCCTCGCGAGGGCACGCGGTGATGCTGGGGGATGCCGACCGCCAGCAGTCGGCGCGCACCTGGCTGTCGTTGCGCCCGGCCGGGTTGCCGCGCATCGCCGCCTGGGAGGTCAGCCACGACGAAGTGGTGCGCCCGCCCAAGGGCACCACCCACGTGGTGCTCGATACGCCCGCCGGCCTGCACGGCAAGCGCTTGGACGAATTGATGAAGGTTGCCGACAAGGTGATCGTGCCGCTGCAGCCGAGCATCTTCGACATCCATGCCACACACGCATTCGTGCGCCAGTTGCTGGCGCACAAGCGCAGCGACAAGGTCTCGATGGCCATCGTGGGCATGCGCACGCGCGAAGGCACGATCTCATCGGAGCAACTGCGCGGTTTTCTCGACAGCGCGAAGCTGCCGGTGCTCGGTTTCGTGCGCGACACCCAGAACTACGTGCACCTCGCCGCGCATGGCCTGACGCTGTGGGACGTGAGCTCGAACCGCTTCGAACGCGACCTGGAACAGTGGCAGCCGATCACGAAGTGGATCGACGCTTGAAAGGGTTCATCTTCACCGCATCCCCGAAGGAAAACCAAGAATGACCAGTTTCGAACACCTCGCCGACCTGCAAGCCCGCGTTGGCGAAGAAGTGGGCGTGAGCGAGTGGATCACGGTCGACCAGAACCGCATCAACCTCTTTGCAGATGCCACCGGCGACCACCAGTGGATCCACATCGATGCCGAACGCGCGGCGAAGGGCCCGTTTGGCACGACCATCGCGCACGGCTTTCTCACGCTGTCGCTGCTGCCAGAAATGTCGGCCAGCGCGTTCCAGGTGCTCGACACGCGCATGGGCGTCAACTACGGCCTGGACAGGGTTCGTTTCCCCGCGCCGGTGCCTTCGGGCAGCCGGCTGCGCGGGCGCTTCAAATTGCTGAAGTTCGAGCCGCTGGAAGGCGGCGCGCAGCTCACCGTCGAGGTCACGATGGAGCGCGAAGGCTCAAGCAAACCGGTCTGCGTGGCCGAGTCGCTGGCGCGCCGCTACGTGTAAACCTGGCGGGGCCACACCCCCTTAGGAGGGATCGGCCGCGGCCGGCGCTGGATTAGCATGCACGCTCACTGACGCAGAAGGAAAGGGCAGCCATGAAGGTTCTGTTGATCGACGACCATCCGCTGATTCTTTCTGCGCTGCAAAGCGTGATTCTCGGCCTGGGCGGTGACGTGAGCGTTACAGGTGCCGGCAGCGCCGCGGCGGCGCGCGAGATCCTCAAGGTCGACCCCGACTTCGACCTCGTGCTGCTCGACCTGCACCTCGGCGATGCCGACGGCTTCGAGGTGCTGGCCGAGTTCCGCGGCCAGTACCCGGCGCTGCCGGTGGTGGTGGTTTCAGCGTCCGACCGCATGAGCGACGTGATCCGCGCCATCGATCTCGGCGCCATGGGCTTCGTGCCCAAGCGCGCCAGCAACGACACCTTGTTCGAAGCGCTGCGCATGGTGATGTCGGGTGGCATCTTCGTGCCAACCATGGAAATGGGTTCGAGCCGGCCCGAGCCGGTGCCTGGCGGCGACACCGTGCCCAGCGTGCTGCGGGTGTTGCGCGAGCAGGCCACCGACAGCGGTTTCCAGACTGCACCGAAGCCACTCGCATCGCTCGGCCTCACACCGCGCCAGACCGATGTGCTCGGGCTGCTGCTCAAGGGCCAGCCGAACAAGCTGATCGCGCGCGAACTCAACCTGTCGGTCGAGACCGTGAAAGATCACGTGGCCGCCGTGTTGCGAACGCTCGGTGTCAACTCGCGAACCCAGGCGGTGCTGGCCGTGAGCCAGATGTCGAACCAGGGTGGCCTGGCCGCGTGGCGCCAGAGCGGGCGCTGAGGCGCGGCTGATCCTTCGGCCGCGTGCCTGCGCGGCGCGGTTCGTGTGCCCGATACACTGCCGGGCTTCACCACCTTGGTGAAGACATCCACCCGACAGGAGCCCTTGTGGCCACCGACCCTCAGCTCGACCGTGCCGCACCCGCAAACGACCTGGCCGGCTCACCCTTGCCGGACGTGGTGCAGAGCACCTACGACTACCTGCCCACGGCCGTGGCCGGATACGCCGCCGGCGTCGGCGTGGTCACGATGCTGTTCTGGGGCATCGCACCGGCCGCGTTGACACTGCCCTGGCTCGGGGTGTTTGCGGTGATGGCGGTGGCGCGGCTGCTGCTGTGGCAGGCCTTCAGGCGGGCCACGCTGCGCACGCGCGAAGACTGGTCGCGCTGGCTGCTGCACTCGAACATCGGCACGCTGCTGGCGGGCGTGTTCTGGGGCTTCACCGGCTGGGCGTTCTACGTAGAAGGTATCGGCCTGCAGCAGACCGGGCTGATCATCATCGTCTACACCTTCTGCGTGGTCGGCATTCCGGTGCTGTCGATCCAGCCGCGCATCTACCTTGCCTTCGGCGCCCTGAGTTTTCTGCCGCTGGTGGTGCGCATTGCCAGCGTCGGTGACTCTTACAGCTACCAGCTCGCCGGAGAGCTGGTGCTGATCATCAGCTTCACCACGATCCTGGCGCGCACTTACCGCCAGACGCTGCAACGCGCGATCGACCTGAAAGTGCAGGCCGACGAACTGCTGGTGCAACTGCGCATCGAGAAACAGGCGGCCGAAGCGGCACGGCTGGAAGCCGAAGTGGCAAACCGCGCCAAGACCCAGTTCTTCACCGCCGCCAGCCACGACCTGCGCCAGCCCCTGCACGCCATGGGCCTGTTCGCCGAAGCGCTGCGCCAGCGGGTGCATCGACCCGCCGGGCCGCCCCAAGGGGCGATCGCGGAGGGCGCAGCCCGCAGCGTTGTCGATGATCCCGAGGTGGCGCAGCTCGTCAACAGCATCAACGAATCGGTCGATGCGCTCGAAGGCCTGTTCTCGGAACTGCTCGACATCACCCGCATCGACAACGGCGGCATCGAAGTGCACGAGCAGCACTTCGCGGTGGGCGACATCCTGCGCAAGCTGCGCCTGAACTTCGAACCGGGCGCGTTCGAGAAGGGCCTGTCGCTGCGCCTGCGCAGCGGCGAACGCGTGGTGTTTGCCGACCCGCTGCTGGTCGAGCGCATCTTGCGCAACCTGGTGTCGAACGCCATTCGCTATACCAACGACGGCTCGGTGCTGGTCAGCTGCCGTCAGCGGGGCGACCGGGTGCTGTTGCAGGTGTGGGACACCGGCATCGGCATCCGCGAGGCCGAGCGTGCGCGCATCTTCGAAGAGTTCTACCAGGTGCCGAACACGGGCGTCGTGAGCCCCGAGCAGCGCAAGGGCCTGGGCCTGGGCCTGGCGATCGTGAAGCGGCTGGCCGACCTCATGCACGCGCCGCTGTCGGTGCGTTCACAGGCCGGCCGTGGCACCGTCTTCACGCTGGAACTGCCGGTGGGCAAGGCGCCGCGTGCGCCGGCGCAGGCCGTGCCGGGCAAAGGCCCGCTGGGCATCACGCTCGAAGGCCGGCTGGTGGTGATCGTTGAAGACGAGCCGGCGGTGCGCGGCGGGCTCGAGGTGCTGATCAAGGGCTGGGGCGCCAGCATTGCCTCGTTCGACAGCGTGGCGACAAGCGCCGCGTGGGCAGAGATGAGCGACCCGGGCATCGTCAAGCCCGACCTGCTGATCGTCGACTACCGGCTCGAAGACGGGCTGACCGGCGTTGACGCCATCAAGGCCTTGCGTGCGCGCTTCGGCGCCGCCGTGCCGGCGATCCTGGTCACCGGCAGCACGATGACGGGCCACGAGATGGACGCGCAGACGCACAACTTCCACCTGCTCATCAAGCCGGTGGTGCCGAACAAGCTGCGGGCGATGATCGCCTTCAAGCTTGGCGTGAAGGCGGCGTAGGCCGCAGCCACGAAAAAAGGCGAGCCGGTTTCCCGCCTCGCCTTTGGGTGAGGAGTCGCTGCAGGCCGACCCGCCAGTTCTTTCGGTGCCTACCAGCCGATGTCTTGCAGCAACTCGAGCGTCAGGTCGCCCGGCGCCGAAACGGCAATGGCCTGGTTCGGTTCTGCGAACGGCTCCATCAGCAGGTTCGGCGTCGCCGAAGTGTCGTAGTGCGAGATCGACGACCCGCCCTGGTACGGGTTCGGGCTGAACAGGTAGACCCGGTTCAGGTAGTCGGCGCCGGCCAGCTTGAGCGGGTTCTCGTACAGCACGCCGAAGGGCGCGAACCTCGGCTTCTTCACACTGGCGATCGCGGCCTTGATCTCGACCCCGTCGTCGAGCGAAACGCGCACCGCAGGGATCGTGATCGTGGTGTCGACACCGGCCAGGGCCGGGGGCGGTGTGCCGAGCGCGTTGTCGGCAATGATCACCGCCCTGGCGCCGGCGAGCTCAGCGTTCGCCACCTTGATGGTGAAGGCGCAAGTGCCTCGATCGATCACGGCAACCTTGCCCCGGATCGCCTTTGCGCCCGCGGCGTCGAGCGCGGTGCAAGCCTGGTTCAAACCACCGGTTTGATCGACCCAGCGCACCAGCTCGGAAGAGACGAAGGTCTTCTTGTCGAACACCGGGCCGAACTGCGCCACGCCGATCTGGAAGAACTTGGCCAGGCCTGCGCCCACCACGAACAGCTCGGGCGTGCCACGATCGAGCACACGCGGTGCATCGCGGGTCACGTTCTTGCCGTTCCAGACCAGGTTGCGCGAAACGAGGGCCGACGCTGCACGCTCGTCGTTCGTCATCTGGTCCCAGGTCTTGCGCTGTTGCGGGTCGAGGATCAGGTGATCCCAGATCGTGGGGATGCCGACGAGATCGTCGTCGCTGGTCGGGTACTGCTGGCCGGTTTCACCGTCGGTGAAGGTCTGGAAGCCCAGGCCGTGCCCGACTTCGTGCAATACGGTGGTCAGGAAGTCGATCTGGTCGGGCGCGGCCTTGCCGTCAAGGCCCAGGTAGAACGTGGCGCGTGCCAGGCAGTCGGGCGTGCCCAGGTTGGGGTTGAAGTAGGCAATGATGTCGGCACTGACGAAGGGGTCGGGGTTGCTCTCCAGCGCAACACCGGCGAGCTTGTTGGCAAGCGCCGAGGGGTACCAGGTGTTGCTGCGCTTGGCGTTCGGGAAGTCGCTGAAGATGTTGTAGGCACCGGCTGCGCCGAGCACCGCCTGGGTGGAAGTGCAGAACAGGTCCGGGAAGAACGAGACGATCTGGATCGGCACGTCAGACTTCAGCCGCTTGCCCCAGTAGCTGGCCACGAACTGGAACACCTGCATGCGCTGTTCACCGACCGTGAGGCCGGTGTTGCCACCCACCGGGGTGGCAGGCGTTGAGTCGTTGAAGCCGAAGCCCGGGTCGTCGGCATTGACGATGATGATCGTGGCCGCCTGGGCCGAAGCGGCGGCGAGCACCACGGTGGCACCTGCCAGTGCAGCGCGGCAGCCTTTCAGGAAGCGCTCAGCGATCATTGCTGTCCTCCTGTACTGCAGCATGCAGTGCCTTGTTTGCGGCGTCTTCGCCGGTCACGCATTGGGTCGTGAGTGCACCACTCGAATCGGTGCGGGCCACGGTGTACGACAGCTTGCTCGGGTCGACACGCCGGCCAATCGTGCCGGCGCGCACCGACATCTGGCCGGCCTGCATGCGTTTCATCGCGGAATGGTTCTCGAGACCACCGGAGCCGGTGGCGCGGGCCGCAGAGCGCTGGGTGGCCGCGGCATCGGACCATTCCCCGGCTTCGGCTGCACGTGGGCGGCCGGTCACGGAGTCGATGACGACACGGTGGGCTTGCAGGGTGGACGGGGCAGCTTCTGACTGCGCCATGGCGAGCGGGGTAGACAGCAACGCTGCCACGGCGCACCCGGCGGCAAGGGGTAGCCTGGCCACAGGTCTGGGTCGATACGACATTTTCAAACTCCAGGGTTGAGAGTAAAGGGCGCATGTTCCGGAACCGCCTCGCCCCCGTCTATCCCTTGAAACGAGTGTGCGGGTTAGCGAGCATGCCCCGGCCCTGTCACTCGTTAGCAATCCCTGTGCCCCGGCCCCGCTCAGGCAGGCGTGTAGGCGAGCCTCACGTAGATCGGCGCGAACGCTTCGGCCTGGGTCACTTCGAGCAGGTGTTCCTTGGCCAGCTCCAGCAGCGCGATGAAGGTGACGACCAGCACCTGCGGCCCGCGCGACACGTCGAAGAGTTCTTCGAACATCGCGAAGCGCCGCCCTTGCAGCGCGCGCAACACGATGCTCATGTGCTCGCGCACGCTGAGCTGCTCGCGGGTGATCGTGTGGTGCTGGTTGAGATTTGCGCGCTTGAGGATGTCGGCCCAGGCAGCGCGCAGCTCGCCGGCGTCGACATCGGGGAAGCGCGGCGCGAGCGACTGTTCGATCACCACCTGCGCACGCAGGAAGTCGCGGCCGATCACCGGCAGCGCGTCGAGCCGCGCGGCGGCGAGCTTCATCTGCTCGTATTCGATCAGGCGGCGCACCAGCTCGGCCCGCGGGTCTTCGGCTTCGTGCCCGTCAGCGCTCTTTTTGGGCGGCAGCAGCATGCGCGACTTGATCTCGATCAGCATCGCCGCCATCAGCAGGTACTCGCTGGCAAGCTCGAGGTTGGTCTTGCGAATCTGCTCGACGTAAGCCAGGTACTGGCGCGTCACGCTCGCCATCGGAATGTCGAGGATGTTGAAGTTCTGGCGCCGGATCAGGTAGAGCAGCAGGTCCAGCGGGCCTTCGAAAGCTTCAAGAAAAACCTCGAGCGCGTCGGGCGGGATGTACAGGTCGATCGGCATCGCGAACAGCGGTTCGCCATACAGGCGGGCCACGGCCACGTTGTCGACCACCTCGGCGCTCGCCATGGCGGCTTCGGGCACTTCGTGTGCCAGCACCTCGTCGCTCACGATCGGGGTTCCGGGCTCAGTGCCCGGTCTGGTAAACGTAGGGCTGTTGCGCAACCCGGGCCTCGGCCTGGTCGGCCTGCGCTTGGCGGTCGATCGGCTTGTCCCACAACAGGGCGCGGCCCTGGCGCTGCTCGGCCTCGAGCGTCGGTTTGGCCGCCTTCAGCGTTTCGATGAAAGACGTGACGTCGGATTTGTAGGCTTTCCAGAACAATGGCATGGCAGGGCGCAGTTTCGAAGGCGCTGGAGTGAAGGCCTGCAGTTTAAGCGCGGACGCGGAGGCGCCGAACTTTCGGCCGGGTCGGAATGCTCAGGCCTCGACCCGGCGCAGGTTCAGCCCGTCCTTGAGGAAGCTGTTGGGTTCGCCCATCAACCAGCGCGCCAGTTCGTCGAGCCGCGCGTTGCCGACCTCGAAGGCCGGAAATTCGACGTTCACGGTCTCGAACCCGTCGAGGTTGACCAACTCGAAGCGCAAGCGCCCGGCGTCGTGGTCAGGCGTGACGTGCACGCTCGCGTTGAAATCGCAGATGATCTCGTAGCGCATTTCCATCAGCTTGCCGGTTTCCGGGTTCTTCACGGCTTCGTTGCGCATCGGCGCGCCGCTGCGGCGCAGGCGCGATTCGAGCAGCTCGATGTCGTTGATGAAGTTCTTTGTCAGCGACAGGCGCTGGTTGCTCTTCAGCACGTAGCGAAACACGATGTGGTCGAAGACCTCGTTGCCACGCAGGCGCTTGCGCCGCGCATCGGCCTTGAAATCGATGAGCTTGAGCTTGTCGATCGCGTGGCGCTTGTCGAGCCAGTAAGTGACCTTCGAGACCGGCTTGAGCACGTTGAGCTGCTGAACCAGGGAGTTCAGGTACTTGAAGGTGGTGTTGCAGGCAGCGTCGGCCAGAGCGGCGTTGCGCTCCAGGGCCCCGGTGTCGCTGGTTTCGGCTGCCTTGGCGGCGTCGGCCTGGCGTTTGAGGTCGTCGAGAAATCCCACGGTTGGTGCTGCTTGATGGCCGAATGCGACCGAAGCCAAAAGCATATCGCACGCGCTCGGCTCACGTCACCACAAATCGAAAACATCTTGTCACGAACTTCGGGGTTAAGAGGCCCGCCACGCCGGTCTGGCGCCTCGTCCGAACCCACCGGGGGCGAGCCGGTTCAGCGCAGGCTGCGGCCCAGCAGGCGTTCCAGCGTGTGCAGCGGCGAGCTGTCGGGTTGCTGCAGCATGGCGCTGTCGAGATAGAAGGTCTGCTCCATCATGTGCTGCCCGCCCATCGCGGCGTGCAGCACCTGGTCGCTGTAGACCACCCAGGTTGTGCCGGGCGCAAAGCTCACGTCGGCCTGCGGGCTGTGCCGCTGAAAATCGGCGTCGGCCTTGGCGCGGTCGTGCAGTTGCAGCATCACGTGGTCGTATTCGGTGCGGTGGCGCTTGGTGATGCCCGTTTTCTCCATCAACCATGCCGAACCGGGCAGCGGCTTCGAGATCTTCGGCAGGTAACGCCGCGCGTGCTCCTCGAAAGATTCGCCGACGCGCCACCGGCGTGCCTCACCGTTCGGGTTGACGTTGCAGAACACCCGCAGCAGGCGGGTGCCGTGCATCGGGTTCGACGGGAAGGAATCGATGTGCAGGCGTGTGTCGTCTTTGCGCCAGCTGGTTTCGCGGCCGGCCACGTTGACCGGTCGGAACGAGGTGTTGCCACGCACCAGGTGGCCGCGGTAGCGCGGAAACAGGCGCAGCGCCAAAGCTTCGCTCTGCTCGGCATAGCGCACGATCATCGCCTTGAGCGACGCCAGTTCGGCGGCTGTGCCGACCGCGCCGCGCATCTCGCCGCCTTCTTGCCCCTCGCCCCAGCGCACCGAGATGTTCTTGGCCTTGCCGTCGGCCCAGCGCGGGTCGCGGAACTTCAGTTCGGATTCGAGCAGCGCAAACGGCAGGTAGGGGAAGCGCAACACCTCGCCAGCTTCGACCACCGCTTCAACACCCCGTGTCGGCCCGTCGTCGGCCCAGGTTCGATCGGGGAATTCGCGAACGATGTCGATGGGCATGAATCTGGGCTCCTGATTGATGGCAGGCAAGCTTCAGACGGCAGGGTGGGCGACCGCACCGAGATCGAGCAGCAAGGGTCGCAGGGCGAGAGTCAACAACAAGAGCGCCAAAGGCACCGTCGTGATGTAGCCGGCCAGCTGAAACCCGAGCGCTCCGGTGACGCCACCCACAAAGAAGAGCCCGATCAGAAGGCCCTGGTTCCGCATGCGCGTGCGGTTGGCC
The DNA here is from genome assembly GCA_039930465.1 of Burkholderiales bacterium. Classification (GTDB taxonomy): domain Bacteria; phylum Pseudomonadota; class Gammaproteobacteria; order Burkholderiales; family Burkholderiaceae_C; genus LMDS01. The sequence continues at coordinate 11,222 of JBDTTU010000019.1, read as the reverse complement.
CGCACCGGGCCCGCCCCGGCCAGGCGGTTGAAGTACACCAACTTGCCCAGCTCGATCCCCAGGTCGGTGACGAGGCCGGTCACGTGGGTGGTGCGGATCTCGGCGTGCGAGATCTTGCTGATGACCGCGTTCTGCAAGCCCATCATGAAACACAGCAGCAGCACGGTGACCGGCACCAGCAACGCGGTTTGCAGACCAAGGCTCGCGCCGAGCAGCCCGAACAGCAGCAGCAGCGCAGCCTCGAGCAGCAAGGGCAGCGAATAGGCGCTGCGCAGGCTGCGCCGCAAGCCCCAGTTGACGAGGATCGCGGTCGTCATGGCGCCGACGGTGAAAGAGAGCAGAGCGGCCAGCCCGGCGAGCACCAGCGAGGCGTGTCCGAGCACGATGTTGTCGGCCATTGCCGAGACCACGCCGGTCATGTGCGAGGTGTACTGGCCAACGGCAAGAAAACCGCCGGCGTTGGTGGCACCGGCCACGAATGCCAGCACCGCGCCCAGGCGCAGGTTGCTCTGCGGTGTGCGTTGCACGTCGGTCCAGCCGCGAAAGATGGGCAGCATGCGGCGGTGTTCGTCTCAACGCACCCGCATGCCAGGCGTGGCCCCCGGCCAGGGTTCCAGGATGTACACGCCCGGCTCGGTTTTTTCATCGGCGTGCGAAGCGGCCAGCACCATGCCTTCGCTGAGGCCGAATTTCATCTTGCGCGGCGCGAGGTTGGCCACCATCACGGTGAATTTGCCGATCAGGTCGGCGGGCTTGTACGCCGACTGGATGCCGCTGAAGACCCTGCGCGTCTTTTCCTCGCCCACATCGAGCGTGATCTGCAGCAGCTTGCTCGAACCCTCGACAAGCGCGCAGTCAACGATCTTCGCGATGCGCAGGTCGATCTTCGCGAAATCGTCGATCTTGATCTCGGGCGCAATCGCTTCGCCGCCCGGCGGCGGTGCTTCCACCACCGTGGGTTCGAGCAGCGCTTCAAGCTGCTTGGCATCGACACGCTGCATCAGGTGCTTGTACTCGCCGATCGTGTGCGCACCGAGCGCGCGCGCCGCGTCGTTGAAGTTCATCGGCTCGACCTGCAGAAAGCGTTCGACCTGCGAGGCCAGCGCCGGAAGCACCGGCTTCAGGTAGATCGTGAGCAGGCGGAAGGCTTCGATGCAGACCGAGCACACGTCGTGCAGTACCGCGTCGCTGCCTTCTCTCTTCGCCAGTTCCCAAGGCTTGTTCTGGTCGACGTACTCGTTCACGCGGTCGGCCAGCAGCATCACTTCGCGCAGCGTCTTGCCGAACTCGCGTTCGTCGTACAACGCTTCGATCGTGGCGCGGTGTGCACGCAAGGTGTCGAGCAGCGTGCGGCCCTCGACGCCGAGGTCGGCCGAGAGCCTGCCGCCGAAACGTTTGCTGAGGAAGCCTGCCGCGCGGCTCGCGATGTTGATGTACTTGCCGACCAGGTCGCTGTTCACGCGCGCCAGGAAGTCGTCGGGGTTGAAGTCGATGTCTTCGACCTTCGCGTTCAGCTTGGCGGCGATGTAGTAGCGCATCCACTCGGCGTTCAAACCGAGTTCGAGGTACTTCAGCGGAGAAATGCCGGTGCCACGGCTTTTGCTCATTTTCTCGCCGCTGAGCTGCAGGAAACCGTGCACGTGAATGTGGTTCGGTACCTTGCGGCCGCTGAAATGCAGCATCGCCGGCCAGAACAGCGTGTGGAAGGTGATGATGTCCTTGCCGATGAAGTGAATCTGCTCGACCTCGGGGTCGGCCATGAAAGCTTCGAAGTCGATGCCGACCTTGCTGAAGTGGTTCTTCAGGGATGCCAGGTAACCGACCGGCGCGTCGAGCCAGACGTAGAAATACTTGCCCGGCGCGTCGGGAATTTCTATGCCGAAGTAGGGCGCGTCGCGGCTGATGTCCCAGTCGTTCAGGCCGACGTGGCCGCTGTTGCCAATGTCATCGTCGGTGGCGAACCATTCCCGGATCTTGTTCAGCACCTCGGGCTGCAGCCGGCCCGGCGTGCTGGTCCATTCCTTCAGGAACTCGACGCAGCGGTCTGACGACAACTGGAAGAAGTAGTGGTCGCTGCTTTTCATCACCGGGGTGGCGCCGGTGAGCGTGGAATAGGGGTTCTTCAGGTCGGTGGGTGCGTAGACGGCACCGCAGTTCTCGCAGTTGTCGCCGTACTGGTCGGGCGTGCCGCACTTGGGGCAGGTGCCCTTGATGTAGCGGTCGGGCAGGAACATGCCCTTCACCGGGTCGTAGAACTGCTCGATGTTGCGCTCGGCGATCAGGCCCTGCTTGCGCAGCGCGCGGTAGATGTCTTGCGCGAGTTCGTGGTTCTCGGGCCCGTCGGTCGAGTGCCAGTTGTCGAAGCCGATGTGAAAGCCGTCGAGGTACTGCTTGCGGCCGGCGGCGATCTGCGCCACGAAGGCCTGCGGTGTCTGCCCGGCCTTTTCGGCTGCGATCATGATCGGCGCGCCGTGGGCGTCGTCGGCGCAGACGAAGTGCGTCTCGACGCCACGCAAACGCTGGAACCGCACCCAGATGTCGGCCTGGATGTATTCCATCATGTGGCCGATGTGAAACGGCGCGTTGGCGTAGGGCAGGGCGGTGGTGACGAAGAGCTTGCGGGTCATGCCCCGATTCTAGGAGGCGCAGCGACCGCTCTCACCAATTGCGGATCTCCGGGTTGTCGTAGGCGTACTGGTTCGGCACCGCAATGTTCGAGTAAGAGAACGACAAGCTCATGTCGAGCGCCGTCACCTGGTGCCACCATCCCAGCGGCAGGAACACGGTTTCGCCGGGTTCGACGACCACCTCGAGCACCTTCACGTCGCGGAACAGCGGGTAGCGCTCGAAGTCGGGTCGGTCGAGGTCGATCGGGCTGAACACGTTGTTGTGGTTGTACAGCCGCGGTGTCTGTAGCGGCGAGATGAAACGCCAGCGCTTGCGCCCGACGACTTGCGTGTGAAACAGCATCAGCGTGTCGTGGTGCAGCGGCGTGTTGGTGCCGGCCGGGCCGAACCAGAACGACGACAGGCGCGGCAGCTCGGCCCTGTCGCAGAAATCGGGCAGGCTGCCGATGTCGGCCAGCAGCGGCGCGAAGCCGGGGCTGCGCAGGGCTTCGTTGTTGGCGGTCAGGTAGTAGTCATTCGTGGCGCCGCCACTCACGACCTGGTCGACGAAGTCGGCCAGGCGCAGCTTGCGGCGGTGCTCGAGCTTGTTCTCTTCATAGTTCGGGTCGGCGCTGCGCTCGGCCTGGATCTCCACGTCGAGGTGGCCGAAGCGTGTTTTCAGGTCTTGCGCCGACCAGCGCTTCATGGCGGGCCAGTCGCGTGTGATGCCGGTCAATACCAGCGGGCGGCTGCCGCGAACGTGGCGGTCGATGAACTCGCGGCGGGTGATCTTCGGGCGTTTTTCGACGCGGCCGTAGTCGGGCGCCAGCTCCCAGAGCTTCTGCTGGTTGGCGAGCACCGATTCGAGCTTGCGCTGCAGTTGCTGCATCTTGCGCGCGGCCAGGAAGGCCGGGTCGTGTTCCATGCGCCGGATCGCCGGTGCGCATTCGGCCGGGTCGAGCCCGGCCGTCGTCATCGTGACCAGCATCGACTCGGGGGTGCAGTTGCGCAGCCGGTTCTCGGCGATCCACTGCTGCCAGCCGGCGTCGAGTGGCTTGAAGGGGGTGGCGGTGCCGATGGCGCGTGGGCGCGGGGCAGGCGGAATGGTCCTGGATTCCATGGTTGTGACTGTGATTTTCACACCGTTGCGCGCTTCGGCCCCACGGCCGTGCGGGGCGGGCGGTTCGGGCTAGACTTCCGCGCCTCTCACTCCACAGCGCGCACCTCATGTCCCTCAGCGAGCCATCGATCACCGCCGCGATCCAGACCGTGATCGACCCGAACACGGGCAAGGACTTCGTCTCGACCCGGCAACTGAAGAACCTGCGTGTCGACGGCGGCGACGTGGCCTTCGACATCGAGCTCGGTTACCCCGCCAAAAGCCAGATCGCTGCGCTGCGCAAGCTGCTGATCGCTGCCGTGCGCACCGTGCCGGGTGTGGCCAACGTCAGCGCCAACCTCGCGACGAAGATCGTGCCGCACGCGGTGCAGCGCGGCGTGCAACTGCTGCCCAAGGTGAAGAACATCGTCGCGGTGGCCTCGGGCAAAGGCGGCGTGGGCAAGAGCACGACCGCCGTGAACCTCGCGCTCGCGCTCGCGGCCGAGGGCGCGACGGTCGGCATCCTCGACGCCGACATCTACGGCCCGAGCCAGCCGATGATGATGGGCATCGAAGGCCGGCCCGAGAGCGAAGACGGCAAGACCATGGAGCCGATGGAAAACTACGGCGTGCAGGTCATGTCGATCGGTTTTCTCATCGAGCAGGACAACCCGATGATCTGGCGCGGCCCGATGGCCACGCAGGCGCTCGAACAACTGCTGCGCCAGACCAACTGGGCCGAGCTCGACTACCTGATCGTCGACATGCCGCCCGGCACCGGCGACATCCAGCTCACGTTGAGCCAGAAGGTGCCGCTGACCGGCGCCGTGATCGTGACCACACCTCAAGACATCGCCCTGCTCGACGCCAGGAAGGGCATCAAGATGTTCGAGAAGGTCGGCGTGCCCATCCTCGGCATCGTCGAAAACATGGCGGTGCACGTGTGCGAGAAGTGCGGGCACGTCGAACACATCTTCGGTGAAGAAGGTGGCAAGCGCCTCGCCGAGGAATACAAGATGGACTACCTCGGCGCGCTGCCGCTGAATCTGTCGATCCGTGTGCAGGCCGACAACGGCCGGCCGAGCGTGGTGAGCGACCCCGACGGCGAGATCGCCGGCCTGTACAAGGCGATGGCACGCCAGGTCGCGGTGAAGATCGCGCAGCGGGCGAAGGACTTTTCGTCGAAGTTCCCGAGCATCTCGATCTCCAAGGACACATGATTCGATGAATTTGCTCGATGCAATGCGCTATCTGGTCGCGCTCGAGCAGCATCGGCACTTCGGGCGAGCGGCGAGCGCGTGCCACATCACGCAGCCTGCGCTGTCGAACGCGCTGCGCGCGCTCGAGGCCGAACTGGATGTCGCGATTGTTCGCCGCGGGCGCGCCTACGAAGGCCTGACGCCCGAGGGCGAGCGTGTGCTCGCAAGTGCGAACAGGCTGTTGCGCGAGCAGGAGTTGCTGCGGCAAGACCTGCACAGCGGTGCCGGCATGCCTCGGGGTTCACTGTCGATCGGCGCGGTGCCTACGACACTGCCGGTCGCGGCGCGCTTCGCGGCGCAACTGCAGGCACGCTACCCAGGGATCAAGCCTGTCGTGCGCTCGCTCAGTTCGCATGAGATCGAGACGGGCCTCGAGAACCTCTCGATCGACATCGGCCTGGGCTACACCGGGCGCGGTGCCAAGTTCACGGCCGTACCGCAATACGTTGAACAGTATTTCCTGCTTCGCCGTGCGGCCGTGGGCGTGGGTGCACCGCTGCATCTGGGTGCTGTCATCGGGTGGCGCGAGGCCGCAGCGATGTCGCTGTGCCTGTTGACGCCAGAGATGCACAACCGCTCGATCGTCGACGCCGCGTTTCGCCAGGTCGGTGTCGAGATCCATCCGGCGATAGAGACCAACTCGATCGTCACGATGGTTCTCAGCGTTCTTGATGGCGAGGTCTGCGCCGTACTGCCCGGTGCGCTGATGGCGCTCGTTCGAGGCTACACGGGGCTGGAGGCGTTGCCGTTGCGCGAGCCCGAGGTGCGCACGCCAATCGGCTTCATGATCGCGAAGGGCGCGCGCGCCTCGCGTGCGCTGGAAGCCGCGTTGACGCTGGCGCAAGACGGTGCTTGGCTGCGTCATGCTGCGGCCCAGGGCGGGTTGCTCACCGTCTGAAATACGGGTTTCCCCGGCCCGATATTCGGGCGTTGAATCGTCCCGTTTCTCGAATCAATTGGACTCCCGGGCAAGCGCCGGGGAATAGTCGCGCGGCCTGAAGGCAAGCGTTGTGACGCGGCCTGGCTGGCACAAAAACAACTCACGACATTGGAGAAACGAAGATGGCAATTGGCATCCTGGACAGGCAGCGGATCGTCGCAGGCCCCGACTTCAATCGCTGGCTGGTGCCCACCGCGGCACTGGCGATCCACCTGTGCATTGGCATGGCGTACGGCTTCTCGGTGTTCTGGTTGCCGATGACCCATCTGCTGGCAAATCCCGATGTGGCGGCATGCAAGGACCTCAGCTTCATGTCCGCCCTCACGACCACCACCTGCAACTGGACCGTGCCGCAGGTGACACACATCTTCGAGACCTTCATCGCGATGCTCGGCATCTCGGCGGCCATCTGGGGTGCGTGGCTCGAGCATGCCGGCCCGCGCAAGGCTGGTTTTATCGCCGCGCTGTGCTGGGGTGGCGGTCTGATCGTCGGCGGCATCGGCGTGGCCACGCACCAGCTCTGGCTCGTCTATCTCGGCTGCGGAGTGCTTGGCGGTGTGGGGCAGGGGCTGGGCTACATCACGCCGGTGTCGACGCTGATCAAGTGGTTTCCCGATCGGCGCGGCATGGCGACGGGTTTTGCCATCATGGGCTACGGCGGCGGCGCGATGATCGGCGCACCACTCGCCGTGATGTTGATGAAGAATTTCGGCCCTACTGGCACGCAGGGCGTGGCGAGCACGTTGATGGTGATGGGTGCCCTGTACTTCGTTGTGATGACGCTGGGTGCGTTCGGCTTCCGCGTCGCGCCCACCGGCTGGAAGCCGACGGGCTGGACGCCTGCGGCCAGCTCCGCGAACGCGATGATTACCGGCCGACAGGTTCACCTCGACCGCGCCTGGAAGACCCCGCAGTTCTGGCTCATCTGGGGCGCGCTGTTCCTGAACGTGACCGCCGGCATCGGCGTGATCTCGATGGCCAGCCCGATGTTCCAGGAAGTGTTCGGCCCGCGCCTGGTCGGCCTGGACGCCGGCACAGTGCTGGACGTCGCGCAGAAGGCGCGCGTGGTCGCAGCCGCGGCTGGCCTGGTCGGGCTGATCAGCCTGTTCAACAGCGTCGGTCGCCTGTTCTGGGCGTCGCTGTCGGACAAACTGGGCCGCAAAACCACCTACTGCGTCTTCTTCATTCTCGGCATGGCGCTCTATTCGACCCTGCCCACGCTCGGCCACATGGGTCTGGCGGGGATGTTCGTGATCGCGGTCTGCATCATCCTGACGATGTACGGTGGCGGCTTCGCGACAGTGCCGGCCTATCTGGCCGATATCTTCGGCACGCAGATGGTCGGAGCGATCCACGGCCGACTGCTCACGGCCTGGTCGGCCGCAGGCATCGTCGGCCCGCTCGTGATCGCGGCGGTGCGCGAGGCCCAACTGAGCGCGGGCGTTGCGAAGAGCCTGGTCTACGACCGCACGCTGTACCTGATGGCCGGGTTGCTGCTGGTTGGCCTGATCTGCAACCTGCTGGTGCGCCCGGTGAACGAGTCGGTGACGATGAGCGATGCCGAACTGGCCGCCGAGCGCGCACGCGCGCACGAAAGCGGTGCCACAGGCGATGCGAAAACGTCGGCGCGCGGCAAGTTCGGCGGCGCCGGCGTGCTGGCCTGGCTGGCAGTCGGCATTCCGTTCGCGATCGGGCTGTTCATCGCCCTGCAGAAGGCTGCGGCCCTGTTTTGAGCGCACGATCGCTGTCATAACCCTGAGCGCCCGGTTGCCGGGCGCGGGATTCGAATCGCGGCAGCGCAAGCGGTCGCAGGTGAGGGTGAGTGGAAATGTCTGTTGAGCAAAGCGGTGCGCAGGCGTCGCGCGTGGTGGGCGCGACGACGGTTGACGAAATGCGTCAGCGCATCAAGCGCAAAAGCCGGCTGAAGGGTCGCCAACCTGACGACGCAGCGCGCGCCGAAGTGCACGCTCTGCTCGGCGAAAAGCCCGAGGCCGGCTGGCGGCGGGACCGCTTGATCGAGCACCTGCACCTGCTGAACGATGCCTACCTCGGCCTGCACGAGCGCCACCTCGTCGCACTCGCGAAGGAGACCAATGTGCCGATGGCCGAGGTCTACGAAGTCGCGACTTTCTATCACCACTTCGAGGTGCTGGGCGACGGTGAGCGCGCCGCCGCGATCACGGTGCGCGTGTGCGACGGATTGAGTTGCGAGATGGCCGGCGCGCGCGAGCTGCTCGCGCGCCTGCCGACGCTGCTCGGTGCCGAGGTGAACGTGATCGCCGCGCCGTGTGTCGGCCGCTGCGAGCAGGCGCCGGTCGCGGTCGTGCACCAGTGCCCGGTGCCGCGAGCCGATGAGGATGCTGTGGTTGCGGCGGTGCGCGACGCGAAGATCCGGCATCCCGCGGCAAAACCCGGTGCGGCGTTCGACCCTGCCGCGTTGGCCGAACGCGGCGTCAGCGAACGCGACGCCGACGTGACGCCAGCGTTCGTCGACTTCGAGACCTACCGCGCGGCTGGCGGCTACGCGCTCGCCGCCGAAGTGATCAACGGCCAGCGCACCGGCGACGACCTGATCAAGGCGCTCGAGGATTCCGGCCTGCGCGGCCTCGGCGGCGCAGGCTTCCCGGCCGGCCGCAAGTGGCGCATCGTGCGCGACCAACCCGCGCCGCGCCTGATGGCCGTCAACATCGACGAAGGCGAACCCGGCACGTTCAAGGACCGTACGTACCTCGAACGCGACCCGCACCGTTTTCTCGAAGGGCTGCTGATCGCCGCGCATGTCGTCGGCATCGACGCGGTCTACGTTTACCTGCGCGACGAATACCACGGCTGCCGCGAACTGCTCACCGCCGAACTCCTGAAGCTGCAGCGCGCTGCACCGTTCAAGCTGCCGCACATCGAACTGCGCCGCGGCGCCGGCGCCTACATCTGCGGCGAAGAGTCCGCGATGATCCAGAGCATCGAAGGCCAGCGTGGCGAGCCGCGGCTGCGGCCGCCCTACATCGCGCAGGTCGGGCTGTTCGGCCGGCCGACGCTGGAGCACAACTTCGAGACGCTGTACTGGGTGCGCGACATCGTGCAGCGCGGCCCGGCCTGGTTCGCCGGCTTCGGCCGCAACGGGCGCAAGGGGCTGCGCAGCTTCAGCGTCAGCGGGCGCGTGGCTCGGCCCGGCGTCAAGCTGGCGCCGGCGGGGATCACGTTGAAGGAACTCGTCGACGAATACTGCGGTGGCATGGCGGTGGGGCACACGCTCTACGCCTACCTGCCCGGCGGCGCGTCTGGCGGCATCCTGCCGGCGTCAATGGCCGAGATCCCGCTCGACTTCGACACGCTGCAAGCGCATGGCTGCTTCATCGGCTCGGCGGCGGTGATCGTGTTGAGCGAGCATGACCGCGCCCGCGACGCGGCTTCCAACATGATGCGATTCTTCGCGCACGAGAGCTGCGGCCAGTGCACGCCGTGCCGGGTCGGTACCGACAAGGCGGCGCGGCTGATGGAAGCGCCGGCCTGGGACCGAGCGACGCTGGAAGACCTCAACGTCGTGATGACCGACGCGTCGATTTGCGGCCTCGGCCAAGCCGCACCGAACCCCGTGCGCAGCGTCGTCAAGCATTTCGCGCACGAGATCGGGGGCTGACCATGAATGCGCCAGTGGCCCTGACAAACCTGAAGCCCGAGACGGTCGAGTTCACGCTCGATGGCAAGTCCATCACCGCGCTCGACGGCGAGACCTTGCTGACCGTTGCCAAACGCGAAGGCATTGCGATCCCGCACCTGTGCTTCAAGGAAGGCTACCGCGCCGACGGCAACTGCCGCGCCTGCATGGTCGAGATCGACGGTGAACGTGTGCTCGCGCCAAGCTGCTGCCGCACGGTGCAGCCGAAGATGGTGGTGCAGACCGCCAGCCCGCGAGCGAAGAAGAGCCAGCAGATGGTGCTCGAGATGTTGCTCGCCGACCTGCCCGAAACCGGACACAAGTGGGTCGACGCCGCCGGTGCGCTGCCGCACGGCGAGTTGAGCGAGTGGGCCGCGAAGGAAGGCGTCGGTGTGCGCCCCGAATTGCGCGCGCTGTGCCGCGAGCAACCGGTGCCTGACTACTCGCACCCTGCGATGGCCGTCAACCTCGACAGCTGCATCCAGTGCAACCGTTGCGTGCGGGCCTGTCGCGAGGAACAGGTCAACGACGTGATCGGCATGGCAATGCGCGGCTCGCACGCGCAGATCGTGTTCGATCTCGACGACAAGATGGGCGACAGCACCTGCGTCGCCTGCGGCGAGTGCGTGCAGGCCTGTCCGACCGGCGCGCTGATGCCGAAGAGCTCGGTCGGCACGCAGGTCGTCGACAAGAAGGTGGATTCGGTGTGCCCGTTCTGCGGCGTCGGTTGCCAGCTGACCTACAACGTGCGCGACAACAGGATCATCAGCGTCGACGGCCGCGACGGGCCCGCCAACCACAATCGCCTGTGCGTGAAAGGCCGCTTCGGCTTCGACTACGCGAGCCACCCGCAGCGCCTGACGAAGCCCCTGATCCGCAAGGCCGGTGTGCCGAAAGATCCTTCGATGGCGCCGAACCCGGCCGACTGGTCCGAGGTATTTCGCGAGGCGACCTGGGAAGAAGCGCTGGCGCTGTCCGGCGGCACGCTCAGCCGGCTGCGCGACACGCACGGCCCGAAGTCGCTCGCCGGCTTCGGCTCGGCCAAAGGCAGCAACGAAGAGGCCTACCTGTTCCAGAAGCTGGTGCGTACCGGCTTCGGCAGCAACAACGTCGACCATTGCACGCGCTTGTGCCATGCATCGAGCGTGGCGGCGCTGCTCGAAGGCGTGGGCTCGGGCGCGGTGAGCAACCCGGTCAACGACGTCGAGCACGCCGAGCTGATCTTCGTGATCGGCTCGAACCCGACCGCCAACCACCCGGTCGCTGCCACATGGATGAAGAACGCGGCCCAGCGCGGCGCGAAGATCGTGCTGGCCGACCCGCGCCGCACCGACATCGCGCGGCACGCGTGGCGCACATTGCAGTTCAACGCCGACACCGACGTGGCGATGCTGAACGCGCTGATCCACACCGTGATCGAAGAAGGCCTGGTCGACGTCGACTTCGTGCGTCACCGGGTCGACAACTTCGAGGCGCTGAAGGCCAACGTGCGCGGTTACAGCCCCGAGGCGATGGCGCCGATCTGCGGTATTCCGGCCGAAACGCTGCGCGAGGTTGCGCGCGCGTTTGCGAAGGCCAAGAGCGCGATGATCTTGTGGGGCATGGGCATCAGCCAGCACGTGCACGGCACCGACAACGCGCGCTGCCTGATCGCGCTGGTCTC
>JBDTTU010000018.1:0-54338 GCA_039930465.1 Burkholderiales bacterium | reverse complement strand
CGGAGCGCACCAAGAAACTCAATCCCCCAAAGAAGCCGCGCTGGTGGCTGCGCCGCGACGGGCCGTTGTGTGGAGCGAAGTAAAGGAGGAGGCTGGGCGAAGCCCGGCCGGGGGACATGAGCGGAACACAACGGCCCGTCGCGGCGCACGCGCCGAACTCTGCGCGACGACAACCAACTGCACCCTGACTCCACCGCTTTTCTACTGTTCGGCTACCGCCCAACCCTCTACGCTCGCACCACGACTCTGCTCCGCTCCACCCACAAACCATGGCCCTCGCACTTCCGCACCCCGCCAGCCCGCACGCGGCATCGACCGCGCATGCACGTGCCCACCGCCGCTGGCAGGAAGGGCAGGGCCATGCCGAGCGCGAACACTGGCCGCAGGCGGCGCAGGCGTTCGAGCAGGCGACCAGCCTGCATGGCGACGAGGCTTATGCGCTGGCCGCTGCGCACGCGCTGATCAAGGCCGGCCGAGCGGCCGATGCCGTGAAACGCACCCGCGGCTTGCGCCAGATGCACCCGCGCGCCGGCCTGGCTTACACACTCGAATCGCATGCGCTGCTCGGGCTGGGCCGCGCCGAAGATGCGGTCGACTGCCTGCGTGCACTGCCAGCCGACGTGCCGCGCGACAACGATTACCACGTGTCGCTGGCCGTCGCGCTGCAGCGCTGCCACCGGCACGACGAAGCGATCCGCGCCTTCTTCGATGCACTGGCGCTGAAGATGAACGACGCGGTCTCGCACTTTCGCCTGGGCATGTCGTTCAAAGACCTCGGCATGAAGGCCGAAGCCGCCGAATGTGTGCGCACCGCGGTGATGCTGGGCCTGGGCACGAGTGAGCTCGCCGCGCGTGCCCAGCTCGTGTTCCTGGAGCGCGAAGCCTGCAACTGGGCCGCGGCCGGCGAGGCGCTCGCGGCGCTGCGCCTTGCCGTGCGCGCGGTGCCCGCCGACACGCCACTCGAAACCGGTGCTTTCCCGCACGCCGTGTTCGTGAACGACCCGCTCGAGCAACTGAAAGTGGCGCGCCACTACGCGCTGCATGTGGCGCGCAGCGTGCGGCCCTTGCCGCGCCGCAACGCGCGCGCCCGGGGCGAGCGCCTGCGCATCGGCTACCTCTCGGCCGACTTTCACAACCATGCCACCAGCCAGCTGATGGTGCAGATGCTGGAGAACCACGACCGCAGTGCGTTCGAGATCACATTGCTCTCGACCGGCCCCGACGATCAGAGTGCGATGCGCCAACGCATCAAGGCCTCGAGCGAACGCTTCGAAGAGCTGCGTGGCCGCGGCTTCGACGGCATGGCGCAGCGGGTGCGCGAGCTCGGCATCGACATCCTCGTCGATCTGAAGGGCGCCACCTACGACACGCTGATGCCGGTGCTCGCGCACCGGGCTGCGCCGCTGCAGGTGAGCTGGCTCGGTTTTCCGGGCACCAGTGGTGCGCCTTTCATCGACTACTTCATCGGCGATGCGGTCGTCACGCCGCTCACTGATGTCGCCCACTTCAGCGAGCAGATCGCGCAGATGCCGCACTGCTACCAGCCCAACGACGCACAACGCGGCCTGCCGCTGCCGATGAGCCGCGCCGACTGGGGGGCGCCCGAAGGTGCGCTGTTGCTGTGCGCCTTCCACCAGTCGTACAAGATTTCCGACGAGGTCTTCGACCAGTGGTGCGCGCTGCTGCACACCTTGCCCGGCTCAGTCTTGTGGCTGCTGCAATGGAACACCAATGTGCAGGCCATGCTGACGAAAGCGGCACGCGAGCGTGGCCTCGGGCCCGAGCGCCTGCTGTTCGCCCCCATGGTCACGCCGCAAGGCCACCTGAGCCGGCTGGCCTGCGCCGACATTTACCTGGACGCCTGGCCGTGCAACGCCCACACCACGGCCAGCGAAGCGCTGTGGTGCGGCGTGCCGGTGGTGACGCTCAAGGGCGCGACCTTCGCCCAGCGCGTGGCCGCGAGCGCGCTGCACGCCGTGGGGCTCAGCGAGCTGGTGTGCGACGACGTTCAGGCCTATGCCCGATTGGTGATGGCACTCGCCCATGACGCACCGCGGCGCGCGGCCTTGCGCGAGCACCTGCACGCGCAGCGCAGCGCCAGCCCGCTATTCGATGGCGCCGCGTTCGCGCGCGACATCGAAGCGCTGTACCAGCGCATGTGGGCGCGCGCGTCGGCCGGCCAGGCACCGGAGCACCTGCCGGCGCAAGGCTGCGGTGAGGCAACGCACAGTGCGCCGGTTAGCATCGCGAATCGGTCGACGCAAGCTGTGCAGCCCTGATTCCATGACCGGGTCGAACCCGGCGAGCCGCCCATGAAGACAAGCGCGAGACAAACAAGCCGGGCCGCGAGCGGGCACCGGTTGAAGCTTTGGGTGCCGGCCGTTTCGCTGCTGGTGCCCCTGTCTGCGCTGGCGCAGTCCAATGCCTGTGATCAATTGAAAGCCACGCTGGCGGCGCGCATCGAAGCCACCGGCGTGCGCGGCTACTCGCTCGAAGTGGTGACCGCGGCCACGCCGGTGCCGGCCGGCGCCAAGGCCATCGGCAACTGTGAAGGTGGCGAACAAAAGGTGCTGTATCGCCGCTGGGGCGGTGGCTCGGCTGCACCGTCAGCTTCCTCAGCGTCGGCCGTTGCGCCCGAAGCCGCGCCGAAGCGGCTGCCGCCCGCGGTTCGGCCGCCGGTACCGGCTCCGGTGGCTCCGGTGACTTCGGTGGCCGCACCCGCGCCCGCGCCCGCGCCGGTGGTGGCGTCGAGCTCGACCCCGACATCGGCGCCGACCGCGGCGCAGGAAGTCCCAGCGCAGCCGGTCGCCGGGGCGGCGCCGCTCTCGCAACGCGCCTCGGCCTTCGTCAACGAATACTGGCGCTGGTTGCTGGCCTTGCTGCTCGTGCCGCTTGCCGCCGCGGGCTGGGCCTGGCGCGCCCACGATCTCGCCTACGACAGGAACGGCCTGCCGCGTGGCCCGCGGCTCTGAGCCAGCGCCAGACCGAAGCTTTCAATTGCGCGGCGATGTCGGCGCTGTTCAGGCCATCGCGCAGCACACTGCCGCCTAAGCTCCCAGCACCGGGCCCTTGTCGCCCGGCTCCTGTTGAACAAGGCGCGCCGATGAGCCAGCACCCCCCCATTCACCTCTGCATCCAGCAACCCGCGGGCTACGTGCATTCGCTCGGGCTGCTCGACCAGGCGCGCTACTTTCGCTACCAGTTCCGGCGTCTCGGCCTGACGGTCACGCTGGCGAAAAACCGGCTGCGTCACGACGCGGTCAACTTCGTCTTCGGCGCCCACCTCGGCTTCGATGCGGCCCAGCGCGAGCGCCATGCCTGCATCTTCGTCAACCTCGAACAGCTGGGTGAGGGCGGGGCGACCGTCTCGGCCGCCTACCTGAAGCTGCTCGCCAGTTCGGCCGTGGTCGACTACAACGACGACAACCGCGCCGCCTACGCTGCCGATGTGAACGACGTGCCGGTCGTGCCGCTGCTGCACGCGCCCTACCTGAAGCCCGAACAATCGATTCCGCTCGAAGACCGCCCGATCGACCTGCTCTTCATCGGCAGCATGAACGAGCGCCGCCGCGCCTGGCTCGACCGCATCGAAGCGCTCGGGCTGTCGGTCGCGATGTTCGACGGCCCGCTCTACGGCCCGGAACGTGACCAGTTCATCCTGCAGGCCAAGGCCGTGGTCAATGCGCACTTCTACGAAAGCAGCCGCTTCGAGCAGGCGCGCGTGGCGCACTGCCTGTCGCTCGGCACGCCGGTGATCGCCGAGCGCACCGCCCGCACCGACCCGCACCCGGCCTTCGAAGACTGCGTGTTGTGGCTCGAAGGCGAGCAGCTCGAACAATTCTTCAGCGACGATTTCGGCACGCCGGAATTTTTCGAAGCGTCGCGCGAAGCATTGCAGCGTTTCGAGCAGGCCGACCCGATCGAGGCTTATGCCGACCTGGTTGGCTTCGCTTCCGGCTTCTGCCGCGCCCACCACGAGCGCCGCCCACAACAAGCCTGGCAACCCGGGCGCATCAACCTCGGTTCGGGCAAGGACTACCAGCCCGGCTGGCTGAACCTCGACGTGCTCGACCGCGCCGAGCCCGACCTCGTGCTCGACCTCGGCCAAGCCTGCGCCTGGCCGTTCGAAGCACACAGCCCGTTCGCTGGTGCGGTGCGGCTCGAAGAAGCCAGCGTCGACACGATCTACGCCAACAACGTGCTCGAACACGTGCCCGACCTGCCGCGCCTGATGGGCAACTGCCTGAAGCTGCTGAAGACCGGCGGCCAGTTCATCATCGAAGTACCCTACGAACACGCCCAGACCGCGTGGCAAGACCCGACCCACCTGCGCGCGCTGAACGAGAAGTCGTGGATCTACTACGCCGACTGGTTCTGGTACCTCGGCTGGTTCGAGCACCGCTTTCACGTCGAGCAGTCGGCCTACCTCGACATCGATTTGCGCGAATGCACGCAGGACAAGGCCGCGTTCATGCGCGTGTGCCTGCTCAAGGTCGAGACCTCGCTGCGCGAGCGCACCACGGCACGTACGATGGCGGCCAAGCTGGAACTGCCGGACGACAAAGTCGAGCCCTTGCTGGCCGCCTGAAAGAGCGATGAACAACTGCCGCCTGCTGGAAAACCGCCACCCGGCGCCCGTTGACGGGCCCGGCGGCTTGTTCCATTCGCTGGCGTTCCATCAACTGCATTCGCAAGGCGACGGCCGTTTTTTCGAATGGGCCGACGGCGAGCAGGTGCTTGCCAGCGTGCACTTCACACCGACCCAGGACGGCTGTTGGCGCAGCCCGGCCCGCGGCACCTTCGCCGGCTACGCGGTCACGCCTGGGCTGGCGCTGGAAAGCCTGGCAGCGTTTCACGACGCCGTCGAGCAGCGGTTGGTGGCGCTGGGTGCGCGCCGTATTGAAATCCTGCCGGCACCGATGGCGCACGACCCGGCGGCGTTCTCGAACCAGGTTTATCTGTTGCGCGCGCGCGGTTTCACGATCAATCGCTGCGATCTGAACCAGAGCCTGGATGTCGACGATCGCCCGCTCGCCCAACGCATGAGTTATGGCAACCGCAAGCGCCTCGGCAAGTGCGAACGAGAGGGCCTGCACTGCGAGGTGGTCGGGATCGACACGCTGCCCGAGGTCTACGACACCATTGCCTGCAACCGCAGCGCGCGCGGTCACACGATGTCGATGACGCTGGCGCAGCTGCAGACCATGGCCGAGGCACTGCCCGAACGGCTCGTCTTGTTCGCCTGCCGCGACGCGACGCAGACCGTCGCCGCCGCCGTGTGCCTGCGCCTCGATGCACAGACACTCTACGTTTTCTACTGGGGCGACCGGCCCGGCCACGCCACGCTGAGCCCGGTGGTCAGCGTTGCCGACACCATCTACTCGTATTGCCAGGCGGCGGGCGTGAGGCGCCTCGACGTGGGCACGTCCACGGTCGACGCCGAACCCAACCACGGCTTGCTGCAATTCAAGCGCGGCCTCGGGTTCACCGAGTCGCTGAAGCTGAGCCTGGAGAAGACACTGTGAGTTCGGCCGAGCGTGATCTGAACGACTACACGCTGCAATACCGCGCCTTGCCGTTCGAGCCGATTCAGGCCGCCTACCGGCGCCAGCGTGTGCTGGCGCAGATCGCGCTGCACCGCCCGCGCCGCCTGCTCGAAGTGGGCTGCGGCGACCTGCCGCTGTTCACCGATCTGCCGGGCATCGAGGTGACCGTCGTCGAACCCGCCGCGGCCTTCGCACAAGGCGCACGCCGCCTGGCCGAGGGTCGCGCCGACGTGCATGTGATCGAAGCCGGCCTCGAAGCGGCGGCGGCCACGCTCGCACCCTTCGACATGATCGTCATCGGCTGCCTGCTGCACGAAGTTGACGACCCTCAGGCGCTGCTGGCGGCTGCACGCCGCTTGTGCACCGCCACCACACTGCTGCACGTCAACGTGCCCAATGCCGCTTCATTGCACCGCCTGCTCGCGGTGGCGATGGGCCTGATCGACGCGCCCGGTGCACTCTCTTCGACCCAGCGCACGATGCAGCAGCGCGGCACCTACGACCGGGCGGCGCTCGATGCCGAGCTGGCGAAAGCAGGGTTCAAGGTGGTCGATGCCGGCAGCCTGTTCGTCAAGCCTTTCACTCATGCGCAGATGCAGCGCCTGGTCGACACTGGTTTCATGACACCGGCCCTGCTCGACGGCCTGGACAGGCTGGCCCACACGCTGCCAAATCTGGGCTCGGAACTCTGGCTCGATGCGAGGCGGTGTGATGAATGAGCTGCTGTTCGTCGGCAACGGCCTGGCGGTCTTGATCGCGGCGCTCGAGCAGGCGCGGCGCGGCCGGCCCGTCACGCTGCTGGCCGACGGCCGCAGCCCTGGTGGGCACTTCGCCGGCCTGCGCGCCGACGGCGTCGATTTCGACATCGGCATGGTGATGCTCGAAGAGCATCTGCCGCAGGCGCCTTGTGACACGCTGCAGAGTTACGACCCTTCGGTGCGCAACGACTGGACCCGCTTCGGCCACCTCGCCAGCCGCTGGCTGCGCGCCCAGCTCGCCTTGCGGCGTGTGCCCACGCCGTCATGCCGCGTTGAGGGCACGGTCTGGCCCGACTACCTGATCGCCAACCGGCTCGACGCGTTTGCACACGCCGACGTTGTCGCGCCAGCGCCGCTGGCTCCGAGCGACCCGGCGCATGCCGCCAACAAGTTGCACGGCGCGCTCTACGAACACCTGAGCTATGCCGACGCGGCGCACGCCAACCATGGCGACGCGCTGCACGAGCGTTTCATCGAACCCTTCGTGCGCAAGCTCACCGGGGCCGGCTCGCAGGCTTTGCTGGCACGCCAGCACCGCGCCGTGTGGGCGCCGCTGTATCACCCGAATACCCTGCGCGCCGCGCTGGCGGGCGAAACGACGGATCTGCTCGAATACCCGTTCTGGACCACCGAGACCGGCTGCGTCGCGCAGCTCGTGCGCCGGCTCAATGAAGAACTTGCTGCGTACCCACATGCCAGCGTGGTGAACACACCGCTGGTCTCCCTGCAGCACGGCCCCGAAAGCTGGCGCGCGCGCAGCCAGGAAGGCCAGGAATGGCAGGGGCGGCGCGCCGTGCTCGGCCTCGCCGTCGAACGAGCCTGCACCTTGCTCGGCCTGAACCCGCCGCAGGCCGCCGCGGCGGCGTCGGTCACGCTGCTGATGTGCAGCGTGCCGTCGGCCGCGGTTGCGCGTCCGGTGGGCTGCCTGATGGTCGTCGACGAAGAATTTGCGGCCTACCGCGTCAGCAGCCCCGATGTGCTTGCGGGCCTGGGCCACGAGCGCATGCGCGTGGTGATCGAAGCCCACCCGGAGCGCATCAGCGAGCGCCACCCGGGCATCGAGCCGAGCGCCGCACTCGTCAACGAGCTGCGCCGCTTGCTGGCGATCGACGCCGCGGCCGAGGTGCGGGTGCACAAATGCCTCACCGCAAAAAATGCACTCGTTTTGCCGACCCCGCAAAGCCTGGCCGCCGCGGCCGTGGCACAAGCCGCTGTTGCCGCCGCCACGCCCGGCGCGTGGCTCACCGGCAGCCTGCTCGGCTACGGCGTGGCTTCCATCAACGACCAGATCGTGCAGGCCTTGCAGATCACTGAAACGCTCTCTTCATGAACACCCGAACCCAGGCGCTCGAGCGCATCGCCGCCGACTACCACCTCAACCCCGAGGTGCCCGACAAATTCATCGAAGACCTGTGCCAGCAGCATTGCTGCGACTGGCTCGAAACGCTGATCCGGCCCGGCGCACGGGTGGTCGAACTGGGGGTCGGCGACGGCATCACGCTGGCGCGGCTCGCCGCCCGGGCCACGCACTACGGCGTGGTCGAAGGGGCCGCATCGCTGGCTGAGCGAGCACGTGCAGCGCATCCCGCCGTCGAGGTGGTGCACGCATTGTTCGAAGAGCACCAGCCGGCCCGGCCCTGCGACCTGCTGCTCGCCCTCCACGTGCTCGAACATGTCGACGAGCCGGTCTCGCTGGCGCGCCATCTGCGCGGCTGGCTGGCACCTGGCGGCGAGCTCGTTGTCGTCGTGCCGAACCGCGATTCGCTGCACCGGCGCCTCGCGGTGCTCATGGGCCTGCAACCGGCGCTCGACACGCTGAGCGCGCGCGATCACATGGTGGGCCACCAGCGTGTTTATGACCTGCCGCTGCTGCGCGAGCACTTGAACGAGGCCGGCTTCGAGATCGTCGAAGAGCGTGGCTTTTTCCTGAAGACGCTGCCCAACGGAATGATGTTGAAACATTCGCCCGAATTGATCCGGGCCCTGAACCAGCTCGGCGACCAATTGCCGGCCGAATACCAGGCCAACCTGGCGCTGCGCGCCCGGCTGGCCGCCTGAATCTGCAACGCGGAGCCCCCATGCCTTTGTCCGATTGCCAAGTCATCGAGTTGCCCAAGATCCACGACCCGCGTGGCAACCTCACTTTCATCGAAGGCGACGTGCACGTGCCGTTCGCCATAGAGCGGGTCTACTACCTGTACGACGTGCCGGGGGGTTCGGACCGCGGCGGCCATGCGCACAAGAAATTGCACCAGTTCGTCGTCGCCATGTCGGGCAGTTTCGACGTGGTGCTCGACGACGGCAAGGACAAGAAGCGCATCCACATGAGCCGCTCGCACAACGGCCTGTATCTGTGCCCGATGGTCTGGCGCGAGCTCGATAATTTTTCGTCGGGCTCGGTCTGCATGGTGCTGGCCTCGGCGCGCTACGACGAAAGCGACTACTACCGCGACTATGGCGAGTTCATGGCCGCGCGCTGGTGCAAATGATCGAGTTCCTCAACCTCAAGCGGGTCAACGCTGCCCACGAAGAGGCGATTCGCGCCGCGATCGACCGGGTGCTGGCGTCGGGCCGGTATGTGCTCGGCGCCGAGCTCGAGGCTTTCGAGAGTGAGTTCGCGGCGTACTGCGGCGTGTCGCACTGCATTGGCGTGGCGAACGGGCTGGACGCGCTGACGCTGATTCTTCGCGCTTATGGCATCGGTGCCGGCGACGAGGTGATCGTGCCTTCGCACACCTTCATCGCGACCTGGCTCGCGGTAAGCCAGGCGGGTGCGCACCCCGTTCCCGTGGAACCCGATCCGGCCAGCTGCAACATCGACCCGGCGCGCATCGAAGCCGCCATCACGCCGCGCACGCGCGCCATCATCGCCGTGCACCTGTATGGCCAGCCGGCCGACATGAACCCGATCCGTGAGATCGCACAACGCCACGGGCTGCGCGTGATCGAAGACGCGGCACAAGCACACGGTGCGCGTTACCACGGCCGCCGCGTCGGCAGCCTGGGCGACGCAGCAGGTTTCAGTTTCTACCCGGGCAAGAACCTTGGCGCGCTGGGCGACGCCGGCGCCATCACCACCGACGACTCCGCGCTCGCGCAGCGCCTGCGCCAATTGCGCAACTACGGCTCGACCGAGAAGTACCAGCACGATGTGAAGGGGGTGAATTCGCGCCTCGACGAGATCCAGGCGGCGGTGCTGCGCGTCAAGCTGAAGCAGCTCGACGCAGAAAACGCGGCGCGCGGTGTCGTGGCCGAAACATATATCGCGCGGCTGCAAGGCCTGCCGTTGACGCTGCCTCAGGTGTTGCCCGGCTCCGAGCCGGTGTGGCACCTGATGGTGCTGCGCAGTGCGCAGCGCGGCCGCTTGCAGGCGGCGCTCACGTCGAGCGGCATCGGCCACATGGTCCACTACCCCACGGCTTGCCATCGGCAGGGCGCCTATGCGTCGGGTTCGTGGCCTGCGTTGCCGATCGCCGAACGGCTTGCCGGCGAAGTGCTGAGCGTTCCGATCGCGCCGTATCTTTCGGCGCACGACGTGGGCCTGGTTGCCGAGGCCGTGCGCGACTGCTTGCTGTAGCCGCAGCGCAGAGGCTGGTCACGGCGAAGCCGTGCAGCGTCACTCCACGATGAAATAGGACGGTTGCCCAGAGTAGTCGCGCGAGCGCTGGAGGCGGATCTTGTCCAGCCCGTAGACCTCTTTGAGGGCGATGGTTTCACCCGGCGAGTGGGCGAGGTTGAGTTCATCGAACGCCATCACGGTTCCCTTGGTGACGAAGGGTTTGAGCTGTTCGAGGCAGTCTTTCGTCGGCTCGTAGATGTCGAAATCGAAGTAGGCGAGCGAGACGATGGTCTCGGGTCTTTCGGCGAGGTACTTTCGAAGTTGTTCGCCGGCCTCACCCTTGCGTATTTCGCAGCGCTGCTGGTCTGGAAGCGGGTCGAGCGATTGGCGTTCGGCAATCAGCGAACCCAGTTCTTCTGCATAACCCGGTGCGGTGCCGAAGCGTTTTTCTTCGATGATGGAGTCGGTACCGTCTTTGGCGTGGACCGAGGGAAAACCTTCGAAGGTGTCGAAGCCTATGACCCGACGCGAGAGGTTGAACGGTTCGTAGATGGTTCGCAGGGAATCGAAGACGGCGAGGTCTCTGCCCCACCGAACCCCGAACTGCATGATGACGCCGTGCACCGGCAACGCCAGTTGGTAGAGGTGATTGAGGAACAGGACGCGCTTGAGAATGCGCGGCGGCATGTAGAGGGCCGCGTTGTGGGCGAGCTCGACGTCCGGGATCGCAGAGGCTCGCAGCCGCCGCCCGAGGCTTTCCTCGATCTCTGTCACACGGCGGGTAATCAGGTCGGTCGGCGACGGATCTGGAATCATGGCGTCCCTCTAAAAGAGAAAAATTATGGCTGCAATGGGAGTGAAGAGTGAGGTCTGACTCGTCGCGGGAGACGAGGTCCAGAGGGCCGAACAAGCGGTTTCACGCCGCCTGCAGGTCCAGAACCTTCGGGGCCTCGGCCTGCGCTTCGCTGTGGGTCGACAGGATGTGCGCCCACCAGGCTGCGAAGTGTTGGTCGAACGACGACAGGTTGCGCGCGTTCGCGATCGCGATGCCAAAGAACTCGCTGAGCGTCGGGTCGCTGGCGAACTGGTTCATGCACTGGCCCACACTGATGGCAAGCGAAGCCTGCGCCTGCTCGGTGCTCAGGTGGCCGCCGCGCCAGCCGGCGAGCGCGAGCGCCACCCAGGCGAGGTAACCGCACTTGAGCGGAAACGACGCGCGGTTGTGCGTGGTCTGCTGCGGGTGGCTGCGAAAGCCGCCCAGATGGTCACGAATGAACACGATCGGTGTCTGGCACGACACGTCGAGCAGCGCGCCGATGTCGCCCAGGCCGTAGTACGACAGGCCGTTCATCGACGAGCTGCGCAGGCGCCGCACCGCTTCTTGCGACAGCACCATGTTCGACAGTTCGCCGAGCCAGTTCTGGCAGTGCGCGGCGGTGGTCGCGAACAGGGCCGCGGCGTCGAGATAGACCAGCCGCTCGGGCAGGTCGTCGAAGAAGGCAGGCAGTGGCAGCATCGCGCCGGGCCGGCCGTCGCTGGCCGTCAGCCAGCGCTGGCTGACCGACGCGCCCGGTGCGCCGCGGCTGTGGGCCAGCGCATGGGAGCGGTAAAAGTCGGGGTAGACGATGTCGTCGTCCATCAGCAGGTGCACCAGCGGTGCCTGCGCGGCCCAACCGTCGATCAGGTGGCAAAGGTTCTTCAGCGCACCCTGCCGCGGGCCCTGCACCACCAGCAGGTCGAGCGGCGCGATCAGGCTTTCGAGCGCGCCGCTGCGGATCAGGGCGGTGACCGTGCCGCCGGGGCTGTCGTCCGACAGCACGACGCGGAAGTCCTTGAAACTCTGGCTGCGCAGACCGAGAAACAGCTCGGCCAGGTAGTCGGCCTTGTAGGCCGGAATGAGCGTGATCAGCGAGGTCATGCGGCTTAGTCCAGTGAAACGGAGAAATCGGATGTGCGCCGGGGTACCAGGGGTGGCTGCGGTAGGCGCACTGCGCAGCCCAGGCTGTTCGCCTGGGCAAGTGGTGCAACGCCCCGCAGCCGCCCCTGGCACCCCGGCCCGAAGGGTGAGCCCGTGGCCGGGCCGCACTCGGCGTTGCAAATGCTCGCCGGGTGTCCAACCCGGCTGCGCTTTGCGCCTTGATTGCGGCCCGGCCACGGGCTCACGCACATCCGATTTCTCCGTTTCACTGGACTAGCTCCGGTGTTGTTGCAGGAACCGTTCGTCGATGGTTCCGCAGAGTGTGGCGATGGGCCCGAAACGCGGGTACTTGGCGGCCAGCCGCGCTGCCGACTCGTAAAACGAGGCCGGCAGCTGGTGGTCGTTGCTGGAGTTGTGGAACAGCGGCAGCCGCACGATGCGCGGAAACACCTTGTGGGTGCAGATCGCATTCAGGCACAGGTCGGTCGCCCACAGGTGCCAGCCGATCGCCGGGTCGATGCGGTGCACGGAATTGCGCGACACGACGATCGCCAGCTCGTCGATCGACACCGCCGCCTCCGAGGCCGGGTGGTCGAAGCGCTGGCGGCGGTCGATCACGAAGCCGGCGGGCTCGTAGCCCTGCCTCTGCGCGTTCACCCCCATGCCGGCGAAGCCGATCAGCGTGTGGGGTGCGTCTTCTGGCGTGATGCCGGCCAACAGATCGTTCAGGCGCTGGCCGAATCCCACCGGGAAGTACACGTCCTGGTGGCACAGCAGCACCCAGCCGGTGTCAACATGCTGCAGCGAGGCTTCCAGCGCTTCTGCCGGGCTGTGGGCGCGCCGGTAAGAGACGATGCGGGCGTCGACCTCGCGCAAGCCCGGGGAGTGTTCGACGTTCAGCCGCAGCTGGTTCTCGCGCGTGGTCGGCACCACGACCGAAAAGCGTGCCGGTGCTGGTGCAGCGCTGCAGGCTTCGAAAGTTCGCTGCGCCTGCACGATCAATCGGCCTGTGCCGAGCTGGCGAAGCGCCGTGGCGGCGGGCACGCCGACCGATTCCGCGAGCGCCACGGCCGCCGCGACGAAAGCGGGGTTTGCCGGTGGCGCAGCGGTTTCGCCGGCCAGGGTGGGCGACCAGCCGGTGTCGAGCAGGAGTTTGTAGAGCGATGCGGGTGAGGCGTAACGAAGCTGCCCCTGGGCCAGCGCGCCGTCGTCGTTGTCGGTCAGATCGGCCTCGACCCAGCGTTGCAGCATTGCGAACTGCGCCTGGTTCTCGATCGCGATGAAGAGTTGGCCCTTGGGTGTGCAGCGTTCTTGCAGCCCCTGCAGCAGCGCCTGTGGGTCGCCCTGGCCGAGCCAGCCTTCGCTCAGCACGATCAGATCGAAAGTGCCGGTGGTGTCTTCGGCTGCGTGCCAGTCGCAGCCCGGGTGCAGGTCGCCGTAGGCCAGCGCAAGCTCCGGGCCACCGCCGATCTGCAGCACGCGTTCCGCCGCTGGCAAGGCTTTCAGCAGCGCAGCGTGGTCGGGCCGCAGCCGGGGCGGCGTTGCCGTGGCGCTGCCGATCAAGACCAGGGCCGGGCGCACGGCCTGGGCGGCGGGCGAGTGAGTTTCCATGCGACGAATCATCGGCGCGGCAGGGGCGCTGCGAAGCGCCGAGGAACCGCGCCTTCCGGCCCCATTTCGCCCGCGGCCGAACGTTCGGGGGCCAACCCTTGTAGGAAGTTGCCCGACACGCCGCATGGTGAAAGATGGACTCAAGCCACAGCCGCGGCCTGATGTCGCGGGCGAAGACCGATCTTCACAATTCGCTTCACGTTGAGACAACAAACAACGCGACAAGCAGACGAACCTGAACCGAACCCAAGCACAAGACCGGAGCAACCCATGAACGCAGACCAGATCCTCACCGAAATCCGCGAAGCCAACCTCTCGTACCTGATGCTGGCGCAAAGCCTGATCCGTGCCGACCGCGAACAAGCCCTGTTCCGCCTGGGGGTGTCGGAAGAAAGCGCCGCGCTGATCGGCCTGCTGACGCCGTCGCAGATGATGAAAATCGCTTCCGGCAACACGCTGCTGTGCAAGTTCCGCATGGACGACGACCTGGTCTGGACGCTCTTGACCAACCACGGCAAGAGCGCTGCGAACGACACCACCTCGCGCCTGCACGCTTCGATCCTGATGGCCGGCCGCCACCAGGAAGCGGCTTGAGCTGAATCAGAACAAGATCACGGAGCGAACCCCATGCGCGTCAAGAGCATCCTCACCGAAGCCAAGCAGATCAGCCGTGCGATCACGCTGATCAACCTGGGCGCCCGTCTGCAAGTGCTCGAATCCGAGACCGACCTGTCTTACGAGCGCCTGCTGCGCCTGTACAAGGAAGTCTCGGGCAAGTCGCCCAGCAAGGGCCAACTGCCGTTCTCGACCGACTGGTTCATGACCTGGCAGCCGAACATCCACGCTTCGTTGTTCCTGAACATTCACGAGTACCTGAACAAGGTGGCCGAGATGGACGAGATCGACACCGTCATCAAGGCCTACCAGCTCTACCAGGAACAGACCCAGGCGCAGGGCCTGGAAGCGCTGCTCTCCGTCACGCGCGCCTGGCGGCTGGTGAAATTCGTCGACAACGGCATGCTGACCATGACCAAATGCTCGAAGTGCGGTGGCCACTTCGTGACACACCCGCACGAAATCGCGAAACACTACGTCTGTGGCCTTTGCAACCCGCCGGCTCGTGCCGGCAAGGGCAAGGCGGCGGGCGGGATCCAGATGCACTGAGCGCAACCGGCCCTCAAGATTTCCTGACAACCGCCGACAACGGTTCCTCCGTACCGATCTCTTGCTTGTCTCCTCCTGACACAGATTTCATGTGTCTTCAAACGGGCCCCTCGGGGCCCGCCTTTTTTTGGTGCGGCGCATCCACCGGATAAGGCCTGCAAACCAGCGCTGTTGTGCGCATCGTGAGATGCCGCTTGCACACAGACTCAAGCCAGGCGGCAATGGGCCGATAAAGCTGCAGGCGCGGCCGGTTTGTGCTCCAGGCCCAACAACTCTCGGATCCTCTCACCATGTTCGTACTCGTCGGCTGGGGCCTGGCCCTGGTTTGCATCTTCGGGGTGTACATCGCGCACGGCGGCAACATCGCCGTGATCTTGCACGCCCTGCCGTTCGAGATGATCACGATCTTCGGGGCGGCCGCCGGTGCTTTCCTGGCGAACAACCAGATGAAGGTCATCAAGGCCTCGATGGCGGGCCTGGGCAAGTGCTTCAAGGGCAGCAAGTACAGCAAGGCGCGTTACATGGAACTCATGGCGCTGATGTACGACATCTTGCAGAAAGCCCGCAAGGAAGGCCTGATGTCGATCGAGAAAGACGTGGAAGACCCGCACAGCTCGGGCATCTTCCAGAAGTACGCCGTGGTGGGCAACGACCACCACATCGTCGAGTTCATCACCGACTATCTGCGCATGATGGTCTCGGGCAACCTGAACGCCCACGAGATCGAAAGCCTGATGGACAGCGAAATCGAAACGCACCACCAGGAAGAACACGCTGCCGTGGCAGCCATCGCGCGCCTGGCCGGTGGCCTGCCGGCCTTCGGCATCGTGGCGGCGGTGCTTGGCGTGGTGAACACGATGGGCTCGGTCGGTCAGCCGCCGGCGGTGCTGGGCGGAATGATCGGCTCGGCGCTGGTCGGCACCTTCCTCGGCATCTTGCTGGCTTACGGTTTTGTCGAGCCGCTCGGCGGCCTGATGGAACAGAAGATGGAAGACGGCTCGAAAGAGCTGCAGTGCATCAAGACCACGCTGCTCGCGAGCATGCAGGGTTACGCACCGCAGGTCGCGGTCGAGTTCGGCCGCAAGGTTCTCTACTCCGGCGACCGCCCGACCTTCGCTGAACTCGAAGGCCATGTCAAAGGCAAGAAATAAGAGGCCACCAGCATGTCCGGCGATTCGAAGAAGCTCCAGCCGATCATCATCAAGAGGATCAAGAAGGGCGGCCACGGCGCCCACGGCGGCGCGTGGAAGATCGCGTATGCCGACTTCGTGACGGCGATGATGGCGTTCTTCCTGCTGATGTGGCTGCTCGGCTCCACTGCCGAGGGCGACAAGAAGGGCATCGCCGACTACTTCAATTCGCCGCTCAAGCTTTCGCTGATGGGCGGATCCACGGGCTCGGGTGATTCTTCGAGCGTCGTCAAGGGCGGCGGCAACGACCTCACGCGCACTTCGGGCCAGGTAAAAGCCGGCGACGTGGAAGCCAAGCGCCGCACCTTGCAGCTCAAGGCGCTGAAGGCCGAACAGAAGCGCGCCGAAGCGGCCCGCCTCGAAGTGCTGAAGCAGAAGGTCGAAGAAGCACTCGCCGCCAGCCCCAAGCTGGCCGCGATGAAGTCGCAGATCCGGCTCGACATGACCCGCGACGGCCTGCGCATCCAGATCGTCGACGAGCAGAACCGGGCCATGTTCGACAGCGGCAGCGCGGTCGTCAAACCCTATATGCGCGAGCTGCTGCAGGAGATCGGCGCCGTGCTCGCCGAAGTGCCCAACAAACTGACGCTCGAAGGCCACACCGACGCATCGCCGTTCGGCTCCGGTGAGCGTGGCTACAGCAACTGGGAGCTCTCGAGCGACCGCGCCAACGCCTCGCGCCGCGAGATCAACGCCGGCGGGCTGCCCGAAGACCGGGTGCTGCTGGTGCAAGGCCTGGCCTCGAGCGTGCTGTTCGACCCGAGCGCCCCCGACAGCCCGGTGAACCGCCGCATCAGCATCATCGTGATGAACCGCGAGGCCGAAGACCGCTTGCGGCGCATCACACACGACGACGATGAACC
Organism: Burkholderiales bacterium; assembly: GCA_039930465.1. Lineage (GTDB taxonomy): Bacteria > Pseudomonadota > Gammaproteobacteria > Burkholderiales > Burkholderiaceae_C > LMDS01. Next base: position 37,729 of record JBDTTU010000018.1, on the reverse strand, counting down.
CAGCCTCAATGCCGGAATTGACGAGAAGTTGTCCTTAACTTCCGGCACCAATACCCGATAAAACCCTGTGATTGCAAGAGGACAACCATGAGCAACCCGAGTGACCTGAAGTTCCTGATCGTCGACGACTTCTCGACCATGCGCCGCATCGTGCGCGGTCTGCTGAAGGAGATGGGCTGCGTCAACGCCGACGAGGCCGAAGACGGCGCCGTGGCGCTGGCGATGCTGAAGGCGCAGAAGTTCGACTTCGTCGTCTCCGACATCAACATGCCCAACATGAACGGCTTCGACCTGCTCAGCGCGATCAAGAAGGACGACACGCTCAAGCACCTGCCGGTGCTGATGGTCACGGCTGAAGCGCGCAAGGAAGACATCGTGCGGGCGGCGCAAGACGGCGCGGCTGGCTACATCGTCAAGCCTTTCACCAAGGCGACGCTGGAAGACAAGGTCAACAAGATCATGCAAAAGCTCGCCGCCACGGCTTGAGCGACTGCGCCTGAACCCCGGAGCCCACAAAAATGAAGAGCGATTCTCCTGAGACCCTGTCAGAGCGCGAGACCAAGGCCGCTCCGACCGCTTCGACTGCTTCTACCGCCGACGTGTTTCTGCAGGTCGGCAGCATCACGCGGTTGCTGCACGACACGCTGGCCCAGGTCGGCGTGATGCCCAAGCTGCAGGTGGCGGCCGACGGCTTGCCCGATGCGCGCAGCCGCCTGAACTACATCGCGGAGAAAACCGCCGCCGCCGCCGACAAGGTGCTGAACTCGGTCGATCAGGCCAAGGCCGAGCACAAGCTCATCGCCGACGCGACCCGCCAGATGGCCCGAGACATCGTGGCCGACCCGGTGAAGGCCGTGGCCACCGGCGCGGTGATGAACTTCGTGGGTGATGTGGAAGCGTCGACCGCGCGCATCGATCAGCACCTCACCGACATCATGCTGGCGCAAGACTTTCACGATCTCACCGGCCAGGTGGTGACGAAGGTCGTGAAGCTGGCGACCGAACTCGAAGACAGCCTGCTCAAGCTGCTGATGCAGGTGATTCCGGCCGATCAAGTTCACAAGGTCGAAGATGCGTTCCTGAACGGCCCGGTCGTCAACCCCGAAGGCCGCAGCGATGTGGTCACGAACCAGGAGCAGGTCGACGACCTGCTCGCGAGCCTGGGTTTCTGATGCGCGCCCCACGACACAGCCGACAGGTGGTGAAGCCATGATGCACAGCGATCAATCGAGCGGCGATGCCGGTGCCCGCGCAGGCCTGTCTTTCCTGGCCGCCGCCGACCTGCAAGACCACCTGATGACGGCTTCGAACGACCTCGACCGCCTGCAGACCTTGCTGAGCGATGCCTGCGATGCGCTGCAATCGGGCTTTTTCGGTGTGGCCGAACACCTGCAGAACCTGCGGTCCGCGCAACTGCAAGACCCGCAATCGGTGCAGCGCGCTTCCGAGCATCTGGGCTCGGCGGTCACGGCGCTGCAGTTTCAAGACATGGCCTCGCAGCTCATCAACCACACCATGCGCCGCCTGCGCAACTGCAGCGACCGCCTGGCGCGTGATGCCTTCGATGGCGATGACGACGGTGACGCTGTGATCGAAGAGGCGCCGCTGCGACCGAACCCGGTCACTCAGGCGGAAATGGACACCGGCTTCATCGAGCTCTTCTGAAGCTCTGAAACAGCCCCCCACAGAATTCCTGGAGAAAACTATGCACTCGATCCTTGCCGTCGACGACTCGGCTTCCATGCGCCAGATGGTGTCGTTCACCCTGAAGAACGCGGGCTACCACGTGGTCGAAGCGGTCGACGGACAAGACGCGCTCGAAAAAGCCGGCACCCGCGACTTCGACCTCGTGCTGACCGACCAGAACATGCCGCGCCTGGACGGCATCGGCCTGACGAAGAAGCTGCGCGACAACCCGAAGTTCAAGACCACGCCGATCCTGATCCTCACCACCGAGTCGAGCGACCAGATGAAGCAGGCCGGCCGCGGCGCCGGCGCCACGGGCTGGCTCGTGAAGCCGTTCGATCCGACCAAGCTGATCGAAGTGATCAAGAAAGTCGTGCGCTAAAGCGGCGCGCCACCGCACGAACAACAAAACCAAGACTGGAGTACCCGCCATGGGTGACATCACTTCCGACAGCGGCAGCGCGAGCGCGAATGCAGGCATTGACCTGACGCAGTTCTACCAGGTCTTCTTCGAAGAAGCCGGCGAGAACCTAGACCGCATGGAGCAGCAACTGCTCGAGATCGACATCACCGCGGCCGATGACGAAGAGCTGAACTCGATCTTCCGTTGCGCGCACTCCGTCAAGGGCGGTGCCGCGACCTTCGGTTTTTCCGACGTGGCAGAGCTCACGCACCAGATGGAAACGCTGCTCGACAAGCTGCGCCGCCACGAGCTTGAGCCCACCGCGCCGATGGTCGACGTGCTGCTGCAGTCGGGCGACGCATTGCGTTCGCAACTGGCGCGTCACCAGGGCGCTGGCGGTGACGCGATCGACACGACCGAGTTGCTCGCCAGCATCCGCGCGATGCTGAGTGGCGAGGTGCCGGCGGCGGCCCCCAAGGTGGCCGCCGCGCCCGTGCTCGTTCAGCAAGAAATACCGGCGCCGGCCGAAGCGGCAAGCGCCACAGGTGGGCTGCGCAGTCTTGAGCTGCGCGTGGGCCCGCTCGACCACCCGGAGCAGGCCGACAGCCTGGTCGAACTTTTCAGCGAGATCACTGACCTCGGAACCATCGAGCCGATCGACGGCGGCCAGGCCAGCGACGGCATGCGCCGTTTCAAGGTGCTCACGACCAGCGGCGACAGCGACCTGCTCGATCTGTTCACCTTCCACGTGGCGCGCGAAGCCGTGCAACTGCTGCCGCTGAGCAGTGGTTATGGCTTCCACGCCGGTGCGCCCGGCGCGCCTGTCGAGCCTGAGCCAAGCAATGCCGACGCGAGCTACGGCTTCTTCGACGAAGCGCCGGGCGCTCCGCGCACCGACGCTGCGGCACCCGCTTCGTCCGCCGGCGCCGAGGCGCCGAAAGCGCGTGTGGCCGCCAAGGTCGAAAAGGCCCCGGCCGCCGCGCTCGAATCGGCCACGCTGCGCGTCTCGATCGAGAAGGTCGACCAGCTCATCAACCTCGTCGGTGAACTCGTCATCACGCAGGCGATGCTGGCGCAGACCAGCGCCAAGGTCGACCCGGCGCTGTACCAGCAGATGGCCGCCGGCCTGGCCGACCTGGACCGCAACACCCGCGATTTGCAAGAGTCGGTGATGTCGATCCGCATGATCCCGATGTCGATGGTGTTCAGCCGCTTCCCGCGCATGCTGCGCGACCTGGCGGGCAAGCTCGGCAAGAAGGTCGAGTTCGTGACCAAGGGCGAATCGACCGAGCTCGACAAGGGCATGGTCGAGAAGATCACCGACCCGCTCACCCACCTGGTGCGCAACAGTTGCGACCATGGCATCGAGCTGCCGGCCGAGCGCCTGGCCAAGGGCAAGCCCGAGCAGGGCACGATCACGCTGAGCGCTTCGCACCAGGGCGGCTCGATCGTGATCGAGGTGCGTGACGACGGCAAAGGCCTGTCGCGCGACAAGCTCATCAAGAAGGCCCGAGAGCGTGGCATCGACGCGCCTGACAGCATGACCGATGCCGAAGTCTGGAGCCTGATCTTCGCGCCCGGCTTCTCCACCGCCGACGTGGTCACCGACGTGTCGGGCCGCGGCGTCGGCATGGACGTGGTGAAGAAGAACATCACCGCGCTCGGTGGCACGGTCGACATCGACTCGGCCGAGGGTTACGGCATGAGCGTGAAGGTGCGCCTGCCGCTGACCATGGCCATCATGGACGGCATGTCGGTCGGCGTGGGCGACGAGGTCTACATCCTGCCGCTGTCTTCGGTGGTCGAATCGTTCCAGGTGCAGCCGGGCGTCATCAAGACCATCGGCGGCAGCGGTCGGGTGGTCGAGGTGCGTGGCGACTTCATGCCGGTGCTCGAACTCGAGCAGATCTTCAACGTGCCACGTTTCAACTTCCGCTCTGACGACATCAGCGCCAGCGGCATCATGGTCGTGGCCGAAGCCGAAGGCGGGCGCGTGGCCTTGCTGGTCGACGAGCTGCTCGGCCAACAGCAGGTGGTGGTGAAGAACCTCGAAGCCAACTACCGCAAGGTCAACGACGTGTCGGGCGCCACCATCATGGGTGACGGGCGCGTGGCACTGATTCTCGATGTGGGCAGCCTCGTGCGGCGCTCGCGCCACTGACTCTCCGAGCTTCCGAAAGCTTGCTCATGAACCTGAACAACCTCCGCATCGGTACCCGCCTGGCCATCGGCTTCGGCGCGGTGCTGGCGCTGCTGCTGCTGATCGTCGGCATCGCCTACACGCAGCTCAACCGCACCAACGGCGGGTTGACTGATCTGGCGGCGCTCGAGCAGCGGGCCGGCATCGCCCGCGAATGGGTCAGCAAGACCCAGGTCAACGTGAGCCGCAGCGTGGCCATCGCCAAGGCCAACGGCCAGCCCGAGATCGAGAAGTACTTCGGCCCGCTGATCAAGGCCACCTCGGCCGAGATCAGCACCCTGCAGAAGTCGATGGAAACCCTGGTCGCCTCCGACGAAGGCAGCAAGGAGCTGTTGGCCAAGGTCGCGAGTCAGCGTGCCGCCTACGTGGCGTTGCGTGCGCAGTTGCTCGAACTGGTGAAGCAGGCCGATGCGCCCGCCGCCGAGGCCTTGCTCACGAACAAGATGCTGCCGGCCGCCGATGCCTACCTCGCCGCGATGGCGGTGGTGCAGGATCGCCAGATCGAACTCGCCAAGGCCGAGGCGGCCCACCTGAGCGCCGGCATCCGCACCTCGAGCAGTGCGCTGCTGGTTCTGCTGCTGCTGAGTGTGGCGGTTGGGGCGTTGATGGCGTTTTTCATCACCCGTTCAGTCACCGTGCCTTTGCGTGAAGGTGTGAACACTGCCTCGCTGATCGCCGGTGGCGACCTGTCGCAGACGCTGAACTCGACGCGCCGCGACGAGATCGGTGACCTGCTGCGGGCACTCGGCCAGATGCAGAATGCGCTGCACCAACTGGTCGGCCAGGTGCGTTCCAGCACCGACAGCATCTCGACCGCGTCGGCCGAGATCGCCACCGGCAACCAGGATCTCTCGATGCGCACCGAGCAGACTGCCAGCAACCTGCAGCAGGCGGCGGCGTCGATGGAGCAGTTCAGCGGCACGGTGGCGCAGTCGGCCGACTCGGCGCGCCAGGCCAACCGGCTGGCGGCCAGTGCGGCCGAAGTGGCCGGGCGCGGTGGCGTGGTGGTGTCGCAGGTGGTCGCCACCATGGATGAGATCAACGCCAGCTCGAAGCAGATCTCCGACATCGTCGGCGTGATCGACGGCATCGCGTTCCAGACCAACATTCTGGCGCTCAACGCGGCCGTGGAAGCGGCGCGCGCCGGCGAGCAGGGCCGCGGTTTTGCGGTGGTCGCAAGCGAAGTGCGCTCGCTGGCGCAACGCAGCGCGCAGGCCGCGAAAGAGATCAAGGTGTTGATAGGCGCTTCAGTCGACAAGGTTCAGAGCGGTTCGCGCCTGGTGGCGGCGGCCGGTCAGACCATGCACGAGATCGTCGACTCGGTGCGCCGTGTTTCCGACATCGTGGGCGAGATCACCACCGCTTCTGCCGAGCAGAGCAATGGCATCGGCCAGATGCACCAGTCGGTCAGCCAGCTCGACCAGATGACGCAGCAGAACGCCGCGCTGGTCGAACAGAGCGCCGCCGCGGCCGAATCGCTGCAGGGCCAGACCGTCAAGCTGGCCTCGCTGGTGGCGGTGTTCAAGCTCGGCAGCGGCGAACTCGTTCCGGCCTGATGCGAGCCCACGCAACGCCCTGCGGCCCGGTGGCCGCAGGGCGTTGTTGCGTGCGGGTGTGCCGATCTGCACGCTGCAGCGGCTCAACACCATTCGGGCCTTCATTTTGTGCGCCGAACAGCCGATACCAGATTCAGCCCCGGCCAACACGTCGCGGGCTCTCACTCAACCTGCTGCGCCACGCGGCGCACCGACTTCAAGGATCGCCTCATGAACAAGCACTTCAGTTTTGCCGCACTGGCCGTCTCGCTGTCCCTGTGTGGCCTGGCGCACGCCGACGACGGCGCCTCGGCGGCCGAAGCCACCGCCATGGTCAAGAAGGGAGTGGCCTTCATCAAGACCCAGGGCAAGGACAAGGGCTACGCCGAGATCAGCAGCAAGACCGGCCAGTTCAAGGACCGCGACCTCTATCTCGTGGTCTACGGCCTGGACGGCACGGTGCGTGCGCACGGTGCCAACGAAAAGATGATCGGCAAGAACCTGATCGAGCTGAAAGACGTGGACGGCAAGGCCTTCGTCAAGGAACGTGTCGAGCTGGCCCAGGCCAAGGGCACCTTCTGGCAAGACTACAAGTTCACCAACCCGACCAACAAGAAGATCGAGCCGAAGAGCGCGTACTGCGAAAAGCTCGACGACACGGCAGTGTGCGGCGGCATCTACAAATAAGCGGCCTCTGGCCTGTTCAGCACTCTGACCGGAACACCCCATGAAACTGGCTCTGAAATTGCTCGCCGCCCCGCTGCTGACGGCTGTGCTCGTCTTTGGCGCGGGGCAGCTCAACGCGCTGGTGCTGACGCGCGCCGCGAGCGCCAACAGCGCCACCTTCGTGGCCCAGCTCGAAGACTTCCGCACGCTGGCCAGCACCCAGGAACAATTCGCCCAGGTGCACGCCGGTGTCTACCGCACCGTGGCGCTGATCGCTTCGCTCGACGATGCCAAGGTCAAGGCCTACCGCGCCGAGCTGGCGCGCCAGCTCGGCGGCATCAAGCGGGTGGCGAGCGCCGTGGTCGATTCGCACCCGGGCGACACCGAGTTGCAGGGCGGCGTGCGCACGCTGGGCCAGCAGATCGACAAGTACCTCGCGCAGGCCGACTCGGCCGTCGACCTGTCATCGGTCGACCCCAACACCGGCATTGCCGCGATGCAGGGTGCCGACAGCACCTTCACCGCGTTGACCGCCACCCTGGGTGCGGTGGTCAAGCGGGTCGAGGCCGCCTCGAACGAGACCATGGCCGCAGACCAGCGGCGCACCCGCCAGGCCGGCTGGCTGCTGAGCGCGCTCGGCCTGCTGTGCGCCGGCGTGGCAGTGACCCTGTCGTGGCTGATGCAACGCAAGCTGACCGCCGAGCTGGCGCGTGCCGCTGCCATCGCCGGTGAAGTGGCACAGGGCAACCTGGCCGTGACCGCCACCAGCGAGCGCCGCGACGAGGTCGGCGACCTGGTGCGTGCGCTCGGCGCCATGACAAACCAGCTCGGCACCTCGATGCGCATCGTGCTCGACTCGTCGGAGTCGATCCGCACCGCGAGCGCCGAGATCGCCACCGGCAACCTCGACCTCAGCGTGCGCACCGAACAGACGGCGTCGAGCCTGCAGCAGGCTGCAGCGTCGATGGAGCAGCTCACCGGCACGGTCAAACAATCGGCCGACTCGGCGCGCCAGGCCAACCAGCTCGCGTCTTCGGCCGCCGAGGTGGCCGCGCGTGGTGGCCAGGTGGTGGCACAGGTCGTGACCACCATGCACGAGATCAACTCGGCCTCGAAGAAGATCGGCGACATCATCGGCGTGATCGACGGCATCGCATTCCAGACCAACATCCTGGCGCTCAACGCGGCCGTGGAAGCGGCGCGCGCCGGTGAACAGGGGCGGGGCTTCGCAGTGGTGGCCAGCGAAGTGCGCAGCCTGGCGCAGCGCAGTGCGCAGGCCGCCAAGGAAATCAAGGCGCTGATCGGCGCCTCGGTCGAGAAGGTCGACGGTGGCTCGCGCCTGGTGGCCGACGCCGGGCTGACGATGAACGAGATCGTCAGCAGCGTGCAGCGGGTCTCCAACATCATCGGCGAGATCACCGCCGCGTCGGCCGAGCAGTCGGGCGGCATCGGCCAGGTCAGCACCTCGGTCGTGCAACTCGACCAGATGACGCAGCAGAACGCCGCGCTGGTGGAACAGAGCGCTGCCGCCGCCGAAAGCCTGAAGGAGCAGGCCAGCACCCTGGCCCGGGTGGTGGGCAACTTCAAGCTGGCCGACGAGGCCGGCCGCAGTACCGAAGCCGCGTGGGCCGAAGCGGCCTGAGTCTTTCGAACCCCGAACCATTTCGACACAAGGAACAACCATGAACACGATGACCGACGCCGCCGTGGTGGCGCGCCATGAAGCTGCCAACACCGCCCAGCATGTGGGTGGCGAATTCCTGACCTTTCGCCTGGGCGGCGAAGAGTACGGCATCGACATTCTGAAGGTGCAGGAGATTCGCTCCTACGAGCCGCCGACCCGCATTGCCAACGCGCCAGCCTTCATCAAGGGCGTGGTCAACCTGCGCGGCGTGATCGTGCCGATCGTCGATCTGCGCCTGCGCCTGGGTTGCGAGAGCGCCGAGTACAGCGCGCTCACGGTCGTGATCGTGCTGAACGTCAAGGGTCGGGTGGTCGGTGCGGTGGTCGACTCGGTTTCCGACGTGCTGGAGCTGGGCAAAGAGGCGATCAAGCCGGCACCGGAGATGGCGTCTGCGGTGGACGCCAGCTTCATCACCGGCATCGGCAGCGTCGGCGAACGCATGCTCATTCTTATGGACATCGAAGGCCTGATGGCGAGCGAAGAGATGGGCCTGATCGGGGTCTGACGAAGTAACACGCCTCAAATCACAACCTTTCACCAACCAATGCTGGAATTCAAATGAACACCCTCAAAATTTCGACGCGGCTGATGCTGCTGATCGGCGTTCTCGCCGCCGTGCTGATCGGCATCGGCAGCATGGGCCTGTACGGGATGGCCGCGACCCAGGAATCGCTCAAGGCGACCTACGAAAACCGCACCATCCCGGCGGCGCAGCTCGGCCAGATCCAGGCGCTCGTGCTGCACAACCGCGTGGCGATCAACGCCGCGCTCGTGACGCCGACGCCCGAGGTCCTCAAGGCCAGCAGCGAGCACGTCGATACCAACGCCGCTGCGATCACGAAGCTCTGGGAAGCCTACATGGCAACCGAGCTGACGCCGGAAGAGGCGCGCCTGGCCAAGGCCTTCGCAGAGGACCGCAAGGCGTTTTTGAACGAAGGCATCTTGCCGGCCCTGGCCGCGCTGCGCGCCAACGACATGAAGGAGGCCCAGCACCTCCTGACCACGAAGATTCGGTCGGTCGGCGCGACGATGGAAAAGGGTGGAGATGCTCTCGTCCAGCTCCAGATCGACGAAGCCAAGAAAGCATTCGAGGCATCGGCCGCACGCTATGCCACGACGCGCACCGTGGCGATCCTCGCGATCCTCGGCGGGCTCAGCTTCGCAGTGCTGTTCGGCCTGATGCTGGCGCGGTCCATCGGCCGCCAGCTCGGCGGCGAGCCGGCCGAGGCCGCGGCGCTGGCGCGCAGTGTGGCCGAAGGCGATCTGACGACGCACATCCAACTCAAGAACGGCGACACCACCAGCCTGATGGCTCAGCTGAGCACCATGCAGGCCAGCCTGGCCAAGGTCGTCAGCAACGTTCGCCAGAACTCCGAAGGTGTGGCCACGGCCAGCTCCCAGATCGCCCAGGGCAACCAGGATCTTTCGCAGCGCACCGAAGAACAGGCCAGCGCCCTGGAAGAGACGGCGGCGTCGATGGAACAGTTGGGTTCCACGGTGCGGCAGAACGCCGACAACGCCAAACAAGCCAACCAGCTGGCCATGGGCGCAAGCACGGTGGCGATCAAGGGCGGTGAAGTGGTCGGCCAGGTGGTCGAAACCATGAAAGGCATCAACGATGCCAGCAAGAAGATCAGCGACATCATCGGCGTGATCGACGGCATCGCGTTCCAGACCAACATCCTGGCGCTGAACGCCGCGGTGGAAGCTGCACGCGCCGGTGAACAGGGCCGGGGCTTCGCGGTGGTGGCCAGCGAAGTGCGCAGCCTGGCGCAGCGCAGCGCCGAAGCGGCCAAGGAGATCAAGAACCTGATCAACGCAAGCGTCGAACGCGTCGAACAAGGCAGTGCGCTGGTCGATCAAGCGGGTGTGACGATGTCCGAAGTGGTGAGCGCGATCAAGCGCGTGACCGACATCATGGGCGAGATCAGCAGCGCCAGCACCGAGCAGAGCGCGGGCGTGGCGCAAGTGGGTGAAGCGGTCACGCAGATGGACCAGGCCACGCAGCAGAACGCTGCGCTGGTCGAAGAAAGTGCTGCGGCGGCTGAAAGCCTGAAAGTGCAAGCCCAGCAACTGGTTCAGGCCGTGGCCGTCTTCAGGCTGACGGCCGGCGGCAGCCCCGTGCAAGGCCACGCTGTTGCGCTGCCAACCAAGGCCAGCGCCACGGTCGACCGTCGCGGCCCGAACCGCGCCAAGAACGTGAGTCGCCTGAGCCCGAAACCTGCGGTGAAGCGGGCGCCGGCGGCGAGCGCAGAGCCCATGGTTGCGCGCAAGACCGGCACCGACGACGAGTGGACGACGTTCTGACAGCGCGCGAGAGCCTGCAGCCATTCACATGAAAGACACGTTTGCTCCGCAGGCGCAGGTTGAGAGCCGGCGCGAGCAGCGCTACCGCGTGTACTGGCGCGCCAACCTGCACCTGCCGGACGCGCGCACGATCGACGCCCGGCTGAGTGACATCTCCGGCGACGGCCTGGGCCTGACGTCGGGCGAAGCCCTGGCGATGGGCACGGTGCTGCCGATCACGGTGGGCGTGCCAGATGCCGATGGTGGCACGCAGCTTCTGGCCATGCAGTGCAAGGTGCGCGTCGTGAATGTGGTGCTCTCGGGCCGCGACTACCGCATGGGTGCACTCTGGGTCGACACACCCTCGAGCGTGCGCCAGGTCATCGAGAACTGGATTCGCAAGCTGCGCTACACGAGCTCGGTGATCGGTTCTTCGTGACGGGGCTTCTCGCCTCGCCGTCAAAGACCGCCATTGCGCGGCTGTAGGCGCACTCCCAGAACTTTCGGACCGAGCCGCAGAGCCCCGTTTGCAAACGACGGGAGACGCCGGGCGATGAGCCGCGCGGCGCAGCCTGCTGTGGCACTGGGTTGCGGCATTGCTCGCTTCCCGCTGGAGGATCGCTTGAGGGTCAGGAATCACTGCCCAAATTTGGCGACCAATGGCGTGAGAACGTGGCCTTGAACTTGTGTGCGGCGGATACGAGCCACGAAAACACTTCACTGCGGTTCTCGGAGGAGAGCTCAGCAGCGTGTGGCCGACCTTCGCCCGCGCGTTGGCCTTGGGTGGTCACGGTCGGTCACTGCGGTTGACGATCCGCGCATCGACGAAGAGGGTGCGCAGCGTGCGCTTCATCGAAACGACGGTGGCCTCGGCTGCCCGCGACCGGAAGTGCACGCCTATGGCGTGAGTGATCGGCGTGCGGACCGGCTCAGAGCCGGTTGCTGCCGCTGCCGCCCGTGCCGCGCAGCCGCTCCAGCAAGCGCTGTGCGATCTGCCCGAGCGGCAGCACTTCGTTTGCGGCACCGGCAGCAATGGCTTCGCGCGGCATGCCGAAGACCACGCAGCTGGCTTCGTCCTGCACCAGGTTGTAGCTGCCGGCGTCGCGCATCTCTTTCATGGCGCTGGCGCCGTCGGCACCCATGCCGGTGAGCATGATGCCCAGCGCGTTCTGCCCGACCACGCGTGCCGCCGACTTGAACAGCACCTCGACCGAAGGCTTGTGCCGGTTTACCGGCTCGCCGTCTCGCACACGCGCCACGTAGTTGGCGCCCGAGCGTTCCACGCTCAGGTGAAAACCGCCGGGCGCCAGGTAGGCGTGGCCGGGCAACACACGTTCGCCATCGACCGCTTCGGCCACGGCAATGCGGCACAGGCCGTCCAGCCGTGCCGCATAACTCTTCGTGAAGCCAGGCGGCATGTGCTGCGTGATCATCACGGCAGGCGCGTCGTGCGGCAGGTTCACCAGCACGTCCTTGGTGGCTTCGGTGCCGCCGGTGGAAGCGCCGATGAACACGATCTTTTCGGTCGACAGCCGGCCCAGGCTTGCCACCGGCGCATGGGCCTTGACCGGCGCAACACCCGCCACCAGCGTGGGCACACGCTTCACGCGTGCCCGCGCGGCGATGCGGATCTTTTCTGTGATGTCCTGCGCCAGCAGGCGCAGGCCGTCGGCCACGCCGATCTTGGGCTTGGCCACGAAGTCGATCGCGCCGAGTTCGAGCGCGCGCAGTGTCACGTCGGCGCCGCGCTCGGTGAGTGTCGAGACCATCAACACCGGCATCGGCCGCAGCCGCATCAGTTTTGAGAGAAAGTCGATGCCGTCCATGCGCGGCATTTCCACGTCGAGCGTGATCACGTCGGGGTTCAGGTCGCGGATCATTTCGCGCGCGACCAGCGGGTCGGCCGCGGCGCCCACACATTCCATGTCGGCCTCGCGGTTGATGATCTCGCTGAGCAGGCTGCGAACCAGGGCGGAATCGTCGACAACGACGACGCGGGTCTTGGCCATGGGGGGTGTCTCCTTGTTTTTGTGGTCGTGCGCGGTGTCGATCAGAACAGGTCGACCGAACCACCGCTGCTGGCGGCCGGTGCCACCTTCTGCGCCGCGGCGCGTTCCTGCGCCAGCAGGGCTTCGTTGTTGGCCGAGGCCAGGCGCTTGACCATGGCCTTGCCGCTGGCCGGCAGGAAACACACCTTGCGCGGGTAGATGTCGAGCACGTCTTTCGAGACCACCTGGATGCGTTCGGCTTTCAGGTAGTCGAACACAAAGGCGGTGTTGCGCTCGCCCACGTTCATCGAATTCATGCCCGAGATCACCTGCCCGCCGCCGAAGACCTTGGCCTCCATCGACGAGCGCGTGGCACCGAGCTTGATCATTTCGTTGATCAGCAGTTCCATCGCGAAGGAACCGTAGCGGCCGGATTCACCGGCCCCTTCGGGCAGCATGAAGTGGTTCATGCCGCCGATCTTCGCCTGGCGGTCCCACAGGCACGCGGCGATGCACGAGCCGAGCGTGGTCATGATGAGGATGTCTTCGTTGTAGACGAAGTATTCGCCGGGCAGCACTTTCACAGCCTCGTTGGCGAACTGCGGCTCATACCAGAAGAACGAGGCTTCGCCCGGTTTGCGCTGGCGCCGCTTGAGCTGCTCCAGGCGTGAAGGTGCCGAGCCGGCGGGGGTGCTGCGGGTGGGGGCAAGAAGGGCCATGTCGTCGCCCGCCTCAGACGCGCTCGTAGACCGTTTTGCCACGCAGGCGGAACAGGTCTTTCGATTCGCCGAAATTCTCGGAATGGCCGGCGAACAGAAGGCCGCCCGGGCGCATCACGCGGTGCATGCGTTCGAGCACGCGGCGCTGTGTGGGGCCGTCGAAGTAGATCATCACGTTGCGGCAGAACACGATGTCGAACGGGTCGCCGAGCGACCAGCGTTCGTCCATCAGGTTGAAGGCGCGGAACTCGACCAGCCGCTTGAGTTCGGGCTTGATGCGGATGAAGCCGCTGTTCGCACCGGTGCCCCGCATGAAGTGCTGGCGCAGCCGCTCCGGGCTCAGGCCGCGCGCGTCGGCGGCGTAGACACCGGCTGCGGCGGTGGTCAGCACCTTGGTGTCGATGTCGCTGCAGACGATCTTCGCGCTGGCGTTTGCGCCCAGCGCCTCGGCCACCGTCATCGCGAGCGAGTAGGGCTCTTCGCCGGTGGAAGCGGCATTGCACCAGATGCGCAGGTTGCTGCTCTTGCGCGCCACCAGTTCGGCCTGCAGCACCGGGAAATGGTGCTCTTCGCGGAAGAAAGAGGTGAGGTTGGTGGTCAGGCAGTTCACGAACTCCTGCCACTCCTGCTCGCCGGCAGCGCCGGTGGCGCTTTCCAGCGCCTGCAGGTACTGGCCGAATGAATTGAAGCTGGAGTCGCGCAGGCGCCGCGAAAGGCGGCTGTAGACCATGGCCTGCTTGCCGGCGTGCAGGCTGATGCCGGCACGTTTGTAGATCAGCTTGCGAATGCGCTCGAAGTCGGCGGCATCGAAGCTGAATTCCGGTTCTGAACGCTGAAGATCGTTTCTGGAAAATGCGGGCACGGCGCTCATCGGGGTCCCTTGGGGCAAGGCAGCATGGAGCGCGCCGGGGTTCGCCCGGCAGGCCTGTTCGTGGCTTGTTATCGGCAGGAACGCTGACGGCTTGAGCGCTGCCCGAACGTGGCGAAGCGGTCGGCCGGAGGCGCCGGGCGTGAAGTTTTTGTGATGCCGGCGCACGCCAGCCCGCCCGAGGCGCGCTTGCGGCCCGTCAGATCTGCGCCGCCTTCACCCCTCTAATCCGCCTCAAGTTTTTCGGCCTGCCCGGAACAATGACAACGTGCCGAACCTCCTGTCGGCCGATTCGCCATGGCTTCCCAAGACGCACAAGACCGCACTCAACCCGCCTCACCTCGCAAGCTCAGAAAGGCGCGCGAAGAGGGGCAGATCGCACGTTCGCGCGACCTCGGGCACTTCGTGGCCATGGCCGCGGGCGGGGCCGCACTGGTGACGTTTGCTCCCTTGCTGGCGGGCTGGCTGAAAGACATGCTGATGCAGGCCCTGCGCTTCGACCACGCGGCCGTGCAGAGCACCGGCTTGATGGGCGCACGCCTGATGCAACTGACGATCTCGCTGCTCTGGGTCGTCATTCCGTTCGGCCTGTTGATGGCCGCCACCGGCGTGGTCGGCAACGTGGCGATCAGCGGCTGGAACTGGAGCTGGAAAGCGCTGATGCCACGCTTCGACAAGTTCAACCCGCTGACCGGCGTAGTGAAGCTGGTGTCGAAAGACAAGCTGATCGATGCGCTCAAGGGCAGCACACTGGCGCTGATTCTGGGCGCCATCGGCGCGCAATACTTGCGCAGCCATCTCGAAGACTTTTCCGGCTTGCTGGCGATGCCGCTCACGGCGGCCATCGAACACGGCACGCACACCCTGCTCAGCGGCTTGTCGCTGCTGCTCTTGGCGCTGGCCGCGTTCGCGGCGATCGACGTGCCGCTGCAGAAATACCAGCACGCGCAGCGCCTGAAGATGAGCCACGCCGAGTTGAAGCAGGAAAACCGCGAGCTCGAAGGCAACCAGGAGGTCAAGGCCAAGGTGCGCGCGATGATGCGCCAGGCCGCCAACCGCCGCATGATCGCCGCCGTGCCCACCGCCGACCTGGTGGTGATGAACCCGACCCACTATGCCGTCGCGCTGAAGTACGACGACGGCCGCATGGGCGCGCCGCGCGTGGTCGCGAAGGGAGCAGACCTGCTGGCGATGAAGATTCGCGACACCGCCACCGAGGCCAAGGTGCCGGTGCTGCAGGCGCCGGTGCTCGCCCGCGCCCTGTACGCCCACGCCGAACTCGACCGCGAAATTCCCGCCGCGCTGTTCGCCGCCGTGGCCCAGGTGCTCGCCTATGTGTACCAGTTGCGCGCTGCGCTCAAGGGCCACATGGCCATGCCGGCTGCGCTGCCCGAACTCAACGTGCCGGCCGAACTTGACCCGCACAACAAGCCGGTGCCGGAGACGGAGATCTTCGACTGAGGGGCGGGCGAGATGGGGAAAGTGCTAAAGCCGCTGAACCTCGGCCACAGGTTCCTGCGCGTGAGTTTGCTGAAACGGCGAGCGTCGCGGCCAGCAGGCTAGTGCAATGTTCCACACAGTGCGAAACACTGCACTAGGTCACGGCGTTTCGCTGCCTCCGGGCCCGGTGCTCGCGCCCGGCGCCTGCTGCACCAGCCAGTCGCGCAGCGCCGTCAGTAAAGGGTCCGTCACCTTGCGATCGGGCATGACGAAGTAGTACGCCCGGTCGCTGGGGCAGGGGCGCTTGTTCGGGATGACCAGGCGGCCGGCGGTGAGCTCGTCGTCCAGGTCGTACTCGGGCACCAGTGCCACGCCCAGGCCGACGGAGGCAGCCTGCAGCGACATCGAGAACAGTTCGTAGCGCGGGCCCACCAACTCGTTGCGCGGTCTCAGGCCGGCTGACTCGAACCAGTGGCGCCAGGCATAGGGCCGCGTGCTCTGCTGGATCAGCGGCAGCTCGGACAGTTGCTGCGGCGTCAGGCGCTTGCGCGGCGCGATCAGTGCCGGGCTGCACACGGGTACCAGGTTCTCGGGCATCAGAAAACTGCAGTGGGCCCCGGGCCAGTGCCCGTCGCCGGCGTAGATCGCGGCGTCGAGGTTGCTGTCGTCGAACAGGAAGGGCCGCGTCCGGCTGGACAGGTTGACCGTGACGTCGGGGTGCTGGCGGGCAAAGTCCGGCAGGCGCGGCAGCAGCCAGCGCGTGCCGAAGGTGGGCACGACCGCCAGTTCGATCGAGCCGCCGCGGCCCTGGCGCGCCATCAGGTCCAGCGTGTCGCGCTCGACCTCGTCCAGGCGTCGCGCAATCTGGCGGTGGTAGGCCACGCCGGCCTCGGTCATCGCGACGCCTCGGCCCGAGCGGCGGAACAGCGCTGTGCCCAGAAAGTCCTCCAGCGACGCGATCTGCCTACACACCGCGCCTTGTGTCAGTGCCAGTTCGCTGGCGGCGGCGGTATAGCTGGAGTGGCGGGCAGCTGCATCGAATGCCGTCAGTGCGGCGGTGCTGGGGATCTTGCGGCGCATGGGGTGGGTTTGAGGGCTGGTGTGCGTGGAGTGAGAGTTTTGCACAAGTGGGTGCAAACAAATCGTTTGTCCCCCGGTTGGGCTGCTCCTAGACTGCGCTTCGTTCATGCAGTACTTGCACAACCGGCCCACGGAGATTTGACTTGAGTTCGACACGCAACAGGTTTCATTGGGCCGACCCCTTGCTGCTGGACGGCCAGCTCAGCGGTGACGAAAGGGCGGTCCGTGACGCCGCGCAGGCCTATTGCCAAGACCGCCTGGCGCCGCGCGTGCTGCAGGCTTTCAGGCAGGAACAAACCGACCTGGCCATCTTCCGCGAGATGGGTGAACTCGGCCTGCTGGGCACGACCATCCCTGAGGCCTATGGCGGTGCGGCGCTGAACTATGTGAGCTACGGCCTGGTGGCGCGCGAAGTCGAACGTGTCGACTCGGGCTACCGCTCGATGATGAGCGTGCAGAGTTCGCTGGTGATGGTGCCGATCAATGCGTTCGGCACCGAAGCGCAGAAGCAGAAGTACCTGCCGAAGCTCGCCCGCGGCGAATCGATCGGCTGCTTCGGCCTGACCGAGCCCGACCACGGCTCCGACCCCGGCAGCATGGTGACCCGGGCGCGCGCCGTGCCCGGCGGCTACGAGCTCAGCGGCAGCAAGATGTGGATCACCAACAGCCCGGTGGCTGATGTGTTCGTGGTGTGGGCCAAGGACGACGCCGGTGCCATCCGCGGCTTCGTGCTCGAGCAGGGCTGGAAGGGCCTGTCGGCACCGGCCATCCACGGCAAGGTGGGCCTGCGCGCGTCGATCACCGGCGAGATCGTGATGGACCGCGTGTTCTGCCCCGAAGAAAACGCCTTCCCCGAGGTGCGCGGCCTGAAGGGCCCGTTCACCTGCCTCGATTCAGCCCGCTTCGGCATCGCGTGGGGCGCGTTGGGCGCCGCCGAAGACTGCTGGCACCGGGCCCGCCAGTACACGCTCGACCGCACGCAGTTCGGCAAGCCGCTGGCGGCCAACCAGCTGGTTCAGAAGAAGCTGGCCGACATGCAGACCGAGATCACGCTGGCGCTGCAAGGCTGCCTGCGCCTGGGCCGCATGAAGGACGAGGGCACGGCGGCGGTGGAGATCACGTCGATGATGAAACGCAACAGCTGCGGCAAGGCGCTGGACATCGCGCGCACCGCGCGCGACATGCTGGGCGGCAACGGCATCAGCGATGAATTCGGCGTGGCCCGCCACCTGGTGAACCTGGAAGTGGTGAACACCTACGAGGGCACGCACGACGTGCACGCGCTGATTCTGGGCCGCGCCCAGACCGGCATCGCGGCGTTCTGAAGCCATGGCCGTCGACCACGCTTCCCCGCCCACGCCGCTGCCTGCGGCCCTGTCGCATCTGCGCGTGCTCGACCTGTCGCGGGTGCTCGCCGGCCCGTGGGCCAGCCAGATGCTGGCCGACCTGGGCGCCGAGGTGCTGAAGATCGAGCACCCCGAGCGCGGCGACGACACCCGCGCTTGGGGCCCGCCCTATGCCACCGACGCCGCAGGCCAGGCCGTCGAGTCGGCCTACTTCCTGTGCGCCAACCGCAACAAGCAGTCGGTGGCGGTGGACATTGCCACACCTGAGGGCCAGGCCCTGGTGCGTGAACTGGCGTTGAACAGCGATGTGCTGATCGAGAACTTCAAGGTCGGGGGCCTGGCCCGCTACGGCCTGGACTACGCCACGCTGTCGGAGCTGAACCCGCGCCTGGTCTATTGCTCGATCACCGGCTTCGGCCAGACCGGGCCTTATGCGCAGCGCCCGGGCTACGACTTCATGATCCAGGGCCTGGGTGGCCTGATGAGCCTGACCGGCCTGCCCGACGGCGAACCCGGCGGCGGGCCGATGAAAGTGGGCGTGGCGCTGACCGACGTGCTGACCGGCCTGCACGCGGTGGCCGGTATCCTGGCGGCGCTGGCCTGGCGCGAGCGTTCGGGCGAGGGCCAGCACCTCGACCTGGCCCTGCTCGACGTGCAGGTGTCGTGTCTGGCCAACCAGGCGATGAACCAGCTCGTCACCGGCCGTTCCCCGGAGCGGCTCGGCAATGCCCACCCGAGCATCGTGCCCTACCAGGCTTTTCCCACGGCCGATGGCGACATGATTCTGGCGGTGGGCAACGACAGCCAGTTCGCTTCATTCTGCCGCGCCACCGACCAGCCGCAGTGGGCGGCCGACCCGCGCTTTGCGAGCAACGCCGCGCGTGTGACGCACCGCGAGACGCTGCTGCCGCTGCTGCGCCAGTTGACCGTGCACCGCAGCACGGCCGAGTGGATCGCGCTGCTGGAAGGTGCCAACGTGCCATGCGGGCCCATCAACACGCTGGACCAGGTGTTCGCCGACCCGCAGGTGCAGGCGCGTGGCCTGCGGCGCGAGCTGCCGCACCCGGTGCTGGGCAGCGTGCCCACGGTGGCCAGCCCGCTGCGCCTGTCCAAGACCCCCGTGCGCTACACGCATGCGGCCCCTGCGCTGGGCGCCGACACCGCCGCGATCCAGGCACGCCACCCTTTGCCAACCCGCCCGACAACATCGCTTCAACCGGAGACCTCCCCACCATGAAACTGCTGTCCTTCGAACACGCCGGCCGCGCCAGCTGGGGCGCCGTCGTCGGCGACCAGGTCGCCGACTTCGGTCGCGCCTTCCCGCAATACCCCACGCTGCAGTCTTACCTGGAAGCCGGCCGCCTGGGCCAGGTGCAGGCCGACGCCGCAACGGTTCCGGCCGACCTGCCATTGCAGGCCATACGGTACCTGCCGGTGATCCCGCAGCCCGAGAAGATCATCTGTGCCATCCGCAACTACCACGACCACCACCGCGAAGTCGTGGCCGCCGGCCTGGACCGCGAACTGTCGGCCTTTCCGCCCATCTTCCTGCGCGTGTGGCGTTCGCAAACGCCGCATGAAGGGCCGATCGTGCGCCCGCACTGCTCGCCCTCGCTCGACTGGGAAGGCGAGCTGGCGGTGATCATCGGCAAGGCCGGGCGCCACATTCCGGCCGCGAAAGCGCACGAGCACATCGCCGGCTATTCGATCTACAACGACGCGAGCATTCGCGAGTGGCAGTTCCATGCCAAGTCGATTGCCGCGGGCAAGAACTTCGAGTCCACCGGTGCCTTCGGCCCGTGGATGGTCACCGCCGACGAGATCGACCCGCAACGCTCACTCACGCTGAAGACCCGCATCAACGGCGAAGAGCTGCAGAGCACGCGCACCGACGACATGATCTTCTCGGTGGCGCAGCAGATCGAATACGCCTCGGGCATCTTCACGCTGGTGCCGGGCGACGTGATCGTCACCGGCACGCCGGGCGGCGTGGGCTGGAGCAAGAAGCCACCGCGTTTCATGGTGCCGGGCGACGTGGTCGAGGTCGAGATCGAAGCCATCGGCGTGCTGCGCAACCACGTGGTGCAAGCCGACTGAAACCCCCCCCAGAGGAGACAAACCCATGAACCCCCAACAGAATCTCCGCCGCGCGTTCGTGGCCGCGCTGTGCGCGGCAGCCTTGCCCGGCGCCTGGGCGCAGGCCTACCCCGAGCACCCGGTGCGCGTGCTGCACGGCTTTGCTGCCGGCGGCAATGCCGACGCCGTGGCCCGGCTGGTGGCCACCGAACTGCAGAAGCAGCTCGGCCAGCCCTTCGTGGTCGAACCCAAGCCCGGCGCCGGGGGCACGCTGGCCGCCGACGCGGTGGCCAAGGCCAAGCCCGACGGCTACACCTTGCTCGTGGCCACCGGCGGCCACGCCATCGCCGCGGTGCTGTATGACAAGTTGCCCTACGACACGCTGAAGGCATTCCAGCCGGTGTCTGCGCTGACCACCTTCCCGTTCCTCGTGACCGTCAACGCCGGCAGCCGCTACAACACGCTGCAGGACGTGCTCGCCGCAGCGCGCGCCAAGCCGGCGACGCTGAACTATGGCTCGGCCGGCATCGGCACCGGGCAACACCTGACGGGCGCCCTGCTGGCGCACCGTGCCGGCGTGACTATGACCCACGTGCCGTACCGGGGCGACTCGGGCTCGGTGACGGCGCTGCTCGGCGGCGAGGTCGACTTCGTGCTGGCACCGCCCACCGCCGTCATTCAGCACATCCGCGCCGGCAAGCTGCGCGCGCTGGCGGTGTCGGGCAGCAGCCGATTGGCCAGCCTGCCCAACGTGCCCACCGTGGCCGAGCAAGGCGTGCCGAACTACGAAGTGCGTTCCTGGACCGCCGTACTGGCACCGGCCGGCACGCCCAAGGCCGTGGTCGACCGCCTGAACGCCGCGTTGCGCACCGCGCTGGCTGACGACACCCTGCGCCAGAAGCTGGAAGAGGCCACCGGCGGCGACGTGCGCGCCAGCACGCCCGACGAACTGCAAGCCGTCGTCGAGTCCGACGTGAAGCGCTGGCAGCAACTGGTTCGCGATGCCAGCATCCGGAAGGAGTGAGGGCATGAGCCCCGACGAGATCGTCTTCAACGCTGATCCAGGAGACCCCGCATGAACGTTAGCCGCCCCACGCCGTGCCACTTCGGCATCTTCGTCTACGACCTGGACCGCATGGTCGACTTCTACACCGCGGTCTTCCGGCTCACCATCACCGACGAAGGCCTGGGCAAGAACTTCGGCAACCGGCTGGTCTTCATGAGTGCCACCGAAGACCAACACCACCAGCTCGTGCTGTCGGAAGGCCGCTCGAAAGAGTCGCCGGTCAGCACCGTGATGCAGCTGTCTTTTCTGGTGCCCAGTCTCGAGGAACTGCGCCTGAACCGCGACATCGCGGTGGCCAAGGGCGCCACCGAGCTGCGCCCCATGAACCACGGCAACGCCTGGTCGCTGTACTACTTCGACCCCGAGGGCAACCGCGTCGAGGTGTACCTGGACACACCCTACTACGTGGCCCAGCCCTATGGCACCGCGCTCGACCTGGACCGCGGCGAGGCCGATCTGCTGGCCGAGACGCTGGCGATGGTGCGCGAAGACCCCAGTTTCATGCCGGCCGAAACCTGGCGCGCGCGCTTCCGCGCCCGCGGCGCGGGGCGCGCATGACGCACGCCAACCTGATCGGCGGCGAGTGGGTGGCCGGCGCCAGTGTGTCGGTGAATGTCAACCCATCCGACACCCGCGACCACATCGGCGAATACGCACAGGCCGATGCCACGCAGGCCACGCAGGCCGTGGAGGCGGCACACGCCGCGAGCGCCGGCTGGAGCCTGAGCACGCCGCAGCAGCGCTTCGACGTGCTCGACGCCGTGGGCACGGAACTGCTGGCGCGCAAGGTCGATCTGGGCGACCTGCTGGCGCGCGAAGAGGGCAAGACCCTGCCCGAAGCCGTGGGCGAAGTGGCACGCGCCGGGCAGATCTTCAAGTTCTTCGCCGGCGAGGCCTTGCGCATTGCCGGCGAGAGCCTGGCCTCGGTGCGGCCCGGCGTGGGCGTAGAGGTCACGCGCGAACCGCTGGGTGTGGTGGTGCTGATCACGCCGTGGAACTTTCCCATCGCGATACCGGCCTGGAAGATCGCGCCGGCCATCGCCTACGGCAACACCGTGGTGTTCAAGCCCGCCGAGCTGGTGCCCGGCAGCGCCTGGGCGCTGGCCGAGGTGCTGGCACGCAGTGGCCTGCCGCCCGGCGTCTTCAATTTGGTGATGGGCCGCGGCTCGCAGATCGGCCCGGCGCTGGTCGACGACCCGCGCGTGGCCGGCGTCAGCTTCACCGGATCGGTGGGCACGGGGCAGCAACTGGCACGCGCCTGCGCTGCGCGGGGCGCCAAGTTCCAGCTGGAGATGGGTGGCAAGAATCCGCTCGTGGTGCTGGACGACGCCGATCTGACCACGGCCGTGAACTGCGCAGTTCAGGGTTCGTTCTATTCCACAGGCCAGCGCTGCACGGCGTCCAGTCGGCTGATCGTGGCCGACACCATTCATGACCGCTTTGTCGCCGCGGTGGTGCAGAGGCTGGCCGCGCTGAAAGTGGCCGATGCACGCGCCGCAGGCACCGACATCGGGCCCGTGGTGGACGAGCATCAGCTGGGCATCGACCTGGGTTACATCCGCACAGCACAGTCAGAAGGTGCGCACCTCGCGTTTGGCGGGCAGCACCACTTGCACGATGTGAGCGGCCACCCGGGCCACTACCTGGTGCCCGCGCTGCTGACCGGCACTGACAACGCCATGCGCATCAGCCGCGAAGAGGTCTTCGGCCCGGTGGCCAACGTCATCCGCGTGCGGGACTACGAACAAGCGCTGGCGGTTGCAAACGACACCGCTTTCGGCCTGGCCAGCGGCATCTGCACCGGCAGCCTGAAACATGCCACGCACTTCAAGCGCCACGCCCAGGCCGGCATGGTGATGGTCAACCTGCCCACCGCGGGGGTTGACTACCACGTGCCCTTCGGCGGCCGCAAGGCGTCCAGCATGGGCGCACGCGAACAGGGCCGCCATGCCGCAGAGTTCTTCACCACGGTCAAGACGGCCTACACCGCGGCCTGAGCTGCACTCTCACCACGCCACTCTCACCATGCCAGTCCTCGACCTCAACGCGCAAGAGCAGCTGCTCGAATTTCCTCATCAACCTCGGCCATGCGATGGTCAGGCGTTGGGCCTGCGCGGCCCGCGTCTGTCTTGTTCGCAAGCCGCCACGCTGGCCTGAAGGAGCCTCCATGCCATTCATTGACGTGAAGATCATCGAAGGCGTGCTCGACCACGCCCAGAAGCAGCAGCTCATCGCCGAGATCGCCGACGCCGTTGTGCGCGTGGGCGGTGAAGGCATGCGCCCAATGACGCGTTGTGCGATCCAGGAGATCCGCAGCGGACTGTGGGGTGTCGGCGGCAAACCACTGACGACTGAGCACGCCAAGCCGAAAACCTGAGAGTTTGGCGGACCCGACACGCCGGTCGCATGTCGCGACCCGTGTCAGGACGCGAGCTGCGCCGGGTCGGGCGCCCGAGTTTGATTCAGCGCATACGCGGCGAGCGCCAACGCGAGTGGCATCAGGTAGTAGGTGGCACGGTAGGCCAGCAACGCAGCCAGCAGCTCGGTCTTCGGTAACTGGCCGCCGAGGCAGGCGACAAAAACCGCTTCCATCACGCCGAGCCCGGCCGGCACATGGGTGATCACGCCGGCAATCGCCGCCAGCAACAGCACGCCGATCACCGTGGTGTAGTCGACGCGCTGGGCCAGCAGCACCCACACGATGACCGCCATCAGCGCCCAGTTGGTGGCCGACAGTGCCAATTGCACCAGCGCGACGCGGCCATCCGGCAACTGCATCCGGTGCTTGCGCCACACCGCGACGCGCCCGCCTTGCGGGCCTGTCGCGCACAGCAGCACATAGACCGCGCCGGCGGCCACCATCAACCCACCGAGCGCACGCACCCCGACCTCGCCGATCGGCAGCTGCGCGGGCAAGGGCGGCGGCGCCAGTGCCAGCACGGCACCGCCGACCATCAGATAGCCCAGCCAGTTGGTGATGATGCTCAAGCCGATCACGCGCGCGGTCGTGCCGGCCTTGAGCCCGGCCCGTTCGTACAGCCGCAGCTTCATCGCCAGTGCCCCGACCAGCGAGCCGAAGTTGACGTTGAAGGCATAGCAGGTGGCCGCGATGGCCAAGGTGCGTGGCACCGACACCCGGTGCCCCGTGATGTGGCGGCCAACGAGGTCGTAAGCAGCGAACAACGCGTAGCTCACCAAGGCCAGTGCACCTGCCAGCGCCAAGCCCGGCAGCGGCTGCTCGCGCAGCGCTTGCCAGACTTCTGGCCATTCGATGGTGTGTATCTGGCGTGCCAGCAGGCCCAATACCAACAGGCTCAGGGCCCAGGGTGCGATGCGTTTCAGCCAGGCCCAGCCGCCTGGCGTGCGAGAGGCGTCGCGATGCGCTGCCTGGCTCATGACACCGTCGGCTGCAATGCCGTGACCTTGGCTTCCTGGCGCGGCAGACGATCGACCCACGCGGGAAACTTGCGCAGGAAGTGAAAGACGAAGAAGCTCCTGATCTGCACCCAGGCGGAACTCAAGCGTGTCGCCGCCGGCAGCTCGACGCGCTTGCAGCTGTGTTGCATCAGGTCTTGCAGGCGCTCACGAAGCAGGCTGGCAAATGCCTCGTCACGAACGAGCACGTTGGCTTCCATGTTCAGGCCCAGGCTGGTCGGGTCGAGGTTGCTCGAACCCACCGTGGCCCACTCGTCGTCGATGGTGGCGACCTTGCCGTGCAGCGGCCGTTTGCAGTATTCGTGAATGCGCACACCGGCGCGGATCAGGTGCGAGTGCAGCAGCGATGCGGCGGTCTGAACGATCGGCATGTCGGGCGCACCCTGCAGGATGAGATCGACCTGAACACCGCGCCGTGCGGCCCGACGCAAGTCTTTCAGCAGCCGATAGCCGGGAAAGAAATAGGCATTGGCGATGATCACGTGATGGCGCGCCCGGCGCAGCGCGGCGCGGTACTGAAGCTCGATGTCGTTGCGATGGCCCGCGTTGTCTCGCGTGACGAAGGCCGCCAATCCTGCGACCGCCGGCTGCAGCGGGTTGACGGGTGGCCGCCTGCGTTCGCGCTGGCGCTGCATCCAGGAAACGCGGGGTGGTTGGGGTGTGGTCAGGCTGGCGCGGCAGAAGTCGTGGATCTGGGCCACCAGCGGGCCCTGAATCTCGACCGCATAGTCCTGTTTGGCTTTGGCCCCAAACTCGGCCAGGTGGTCGATGGAAAAGTTGATGCCGCCAACAAAAGCATGTTGCCCATCGACGGCCACCAGCTTGCGGTGCATGCGGCGGAAGAGGTTCACCCGCTTGCCGAACAGCTTGCGAACGGGGTCGAAAGCCCGCAGGCGAACGCCGGCATCGGTGAGCGGGCGGATGTAGTCGGCCGTCAGGTCGGGCGAGCCCCAGCCGTCGACCAGCACATGAACTTCGGCACCGTTGGTGGCGGCCTGCAGCAGCGCCTGCTGCAACTGGCGCCCGACCTTGTCGTCGAACAGGATGAAGGTCTCCACGAAGACTTCTCGCTTGGCCGCGGCAATGAGTTCGAAGACGCGCGGGTAGTACTCCTCACCGTTCTCGAGCAGCGTGATCCGGTTGCCGGGGGTCCAGTCGAGTTTCATGGTGGCGCGGTCTTTCAGAAAGAGATTTCGGCGGCCAGGGGTGCATGGTCAGACAGCGCCGACCACGGCCGCCTCGACAGCTTCAGCGGGCGCGATGCGGCCACCCGACGCACGTAGATCCGGTCGAGCCGCAAGATCGGCCAGCGCGCTGGAAAACTGCGCGCGTGCACACCGTCGCGCTGCCGGAACACTTCTTTCAGGCCGGTGTCTTCGAGCACGCCGTCGGCCAGTGAGCGCCAGTCGTTGAAGTCGCCCGCCACCACCAGCGGCGCGTCGGCGGGCACCTCGTCATGCAGCATCTGGCCCAGACGCTCGAGTTGCTGGCGCCGGTGCGACTCGCGCAGCCCCAGATGAACGCAGACCACGTGCATTGCGGGGGCAGGCGGGTCGAGCTGAACCACACAGTGCAGCAGGCCGCGCGGTTCATGCCCGGGCATGGAGACATCGTGATTGCGCCAACCCGTGATGGGGTAGCGAGACAACAGTGCGTTGCCGTGATCAAGGCCGTCGGCGACGGCATTGCGACCATAGGCGTGGTCGAGCCAGATCTGGTCGGCCAGGAACTCGTGGTCACCGCCGTTGCCGGCTGCTTCCTTGCGCCGCCTGGCCGTAGGCGATGGGCCCCTGACTTCCTGCAGGAACACGAGATCGCTGCGTTCGGCGCGCACCGCGTCGCGAAGCTCATGCAGCATGAAGCGGCGATTGAAGGCCGTGTATCCCTGGTGGATGTTCACGGTCAGGATGCGCAATGTTCCTGAGCTCGATGGCTTTGACATGCTGAACATCGTCAACTGCCGCAGGCCGTATAACGATCGGGCGACCTCGGAGCGCCGTGTAGGACAAACTGCCAAACTGCTGAAATGGTGTTGTCGGCACTGGCCGCGCAGCGCCAACCGGCATGGCCGTGGCCGGCCATCAATTTGGCAGCGAATAGGCCGTCAAGGCGTCTCCCATCCTGGTGCCGAAGGAGCCATGGCCGCCCGCCATGATCACGACGTATTGTTTCCCCCCGATCTCATAGGTCATGGGCGTGGCTTGGCCGCCTGCAGGCAGGCGTGCTTCCCAGAGTTGCTCGCCGTTGCTGGCCTTGAAGGCGCGGATGTAGTTGTCTTGCGTGGCGCCGATGAACACGAGATTCCCGGCGGTCGAGATCAAGCCACCCAGGCCAGGCACACCTGCCTTGATCGGCGGCAACTCCATCAGCTTGGGCAGGCTGTCCCGAATGGTCCCAACGCGCTTCCTCCATACGACTTCGTGGGTAGCGAGGTCTACGCCCGCCACCGTCATCCATGCGGGCTGCTTGCAGGGCAGGCCCAAGGGCGACAAGAAGGCACTGATCTCGACACCATAGGGCACCCCATACATCGGCTGCACGCCTTGTTCCGTCCCGGCCCCTTTCTCGGTGCGCGGACGGTTCGGATCGGTCGGAATCAGGCGCGAGACGAAGGGCAGGCCCAAGGGGTTCATGAAAGCGACCTGGCGATCGGTATCGACCGACATGCCACCCCACTCGAAGATGCCGAGGTTGCCGGGAAAGACAAGCGTGCCGTTCTGCGACGGCGGCGTGTAGATGCCCTCGTAATTCAGACGATGGAACAGCACGCGGCACATCAGCTGGTCGAACATGGTGGCGCCCCACATGTCCTTGTCCGTCAGGCTGGCGTGCGGCCCCATGTTCAACGGCGAGAACGGTTGGGTCGGTGCGTAGTGCTCGCCCGCGGTTTGCGGGCCGCGCTTCACGTTCTGCGGGACCGCCTTCTCGGTGACAGGCAGGATGGGTTTGCCATTCGTGCGGTCGAGCACAAACACCTGCCCGGTCTTCGTGAGCACATAGATCGCGGGCACCGTGCTGCCGTCCGGTCGCTTGAGGTCCACCAAGGACGGTTGCGAGGGCACGTCCATGTCCCACAGGTCGTGATGCGTCGTCTGGAAGTGCCAGATCAATTTGCCCGTGCTGGCATCCAGCGCAAGCATCGAGTTGGCGTAGCGCTCCTTGAGTTCCGTGCGGTCACCGCCCCAGATGTCAGGGGTGCCGACGCCGGTGGGTACGTAGACCACGTCGCTTGCCGCGTCATAGGCCAGCGGCGCCCACGCGTTGGGCGAGTTGTGGACGAACTCTGTCTTGCCACCCGGCATCTGATTTGGGTCCTGAGCGCCGGTATCGAACACCCAGCGAAGCGTGCCGCTGTTGACGTCGTAGCCGCGGATCACGCCCGAGGGCTCGCTGTTCGAGAGGTTGTCGGTGATCGAGCCGCCGATCACGATGGTGGAGCCCGTCACCACCGGCGGCGATGTCGGGTTGTAGCCGCCCGGATACGGGAACGGCATGTTGGCTTGCAGGTCGATCTGACCGCCCGTTCCGAAATCGCTGCAAGCTTTGCCGGTGTCTGGGTTGACCGCGAACAGACGGCCGTCGTTGACAGGCAGCAGCACCTTGCGCGGGCACTCGCCAGACACGGTGGTGAGATTCTTCCCTTCACTCGCGCCGTTGCGCGCCGCGTTGGCGCCGTCGTAGTAAGAAACACCACGGCAGGTCAGGTGCTGAAAGGTCCGGTCCGCCTTCAGCTTCGGATCGAAGCGCCACAAGCGCTTTCCTGTTGCCGGATCCAGGGCATCGAGAAACTGATGCGTGGTGCAGATGAACATCTTGTCCGCCACCTTGATGGGCGTGAGTTCATTCGTCGTCTCGCCCGAATCGTTGCTGCCCTTGAAGTCCTCGGTGTGGTACGTCCACGCGACCTGTAGTTTCTGGACGTTGCTGTCGTTGATCTGGGCCAGCGGCGAGTACCGTACGCCGGCCTGCGTGCGGCCGTAAGCAGGCCAATCGCCGGCGTCGATGCCAGCGGCCGGCGCAAGCTGCGCGGGCTGCGCACGCGCAAAGCTTCCATTGATTTCCTGAGGATCATTGAAGAAGCTCAAACCCAGAGTCGCCAGCACGGCAATCAGGCCCAGCGAGAGCAATCGCTTCGCCGATGCTGGGGCGGGCAGGTGCTGGCTGGCCCAGGGCAACACCAACCACAAGCCCAACAGGAACCAGACATCCAGCCGCGGTGCCAGCGCCCAGAAATCGGTGCCAGACTCCCAGATGCCCCAGGCGATGGTGGCAAGCAGCAGCACCGCGTAGAGCCAAATGCTGGCCGCGCCGTCACGCGCGTAGAGCCAACTCACCAGGGCGAGGACAAGCCCTGCAATCAAGTAGTAAGGCGAGCCGCCCAAGGCGAGCAACCACGCACCGCCCGCCGCCAAAGGCAAGGCGGCCAGGACCATCACGAGGATGGTGAGG
Organism: Burkholderiales bacterium; assembly: GCA_039930465.1. Classification (GTDB taxonomy): domain Bacteria; phylum Pseudomonadota; class Gammaproteobacteria; order Burkholderiales; family Burkholderiaceae_C; genus LMDS01. The sequence continues at coordinate 8,802 of JBDTTU010000018.1, read as the reverse complement.
GTTTTGGCAACGGACTTACCCTTCGACTGCATGCAGTTCTCCTTGATGGCGCAGCACCACAGCCTACACAAGCGCAACCGGGCTTTCCAGGCATGGCTTCGCACCGCCTCGGTGAACGAGGCGCTTCTCTCGCGCAAGGTGGTACTGATCCGCACAGGGAGGCGGTAGTTCCATGCTGCTTCGGTGAGCGGCCTCCTGATGTGCGCGTTGCCGGTCTTGGTGATTGATCCGCGACGAACACGGTTGCCGGGTCTTGCCGGGCCAGCGCCGCTCAAGGCAATGGAGATCTGCGCCTGACGGACGCGGCGAGAATCTGCAGATGAACAATTCCCGTCCCAAAGCGCCACAGCCAGACCCCGACCTGCTCGAGCAACTGCGCGCCACCACGCTGCTGCTCGAACAGATCGCCGCCGACTTCGACGTCGTCGACGCCTTGCCAGCGCCCGAGCGTGAACGCCTGTTCCAGGCCATTGCGCGCATTCACCACCCTGACCACCGCGAGCGCCGCCAGATGCGCCGGGCGGCAGCGCGTGAACGCCGCGCCACGCACACACGCGAGAGTGATGCCGTGTTGCACGAGACCGGCATTCGTGCGCTGCGGCGCAAACCAATCTTCACCGCACCCGCATTCTTTCCGCCGGTGGGCTTCTCGCCGCAAGACGTCGGCAAGCTCGAAGACGGCGAGAGCGGCCATGAAGGGCCGCGCACCGAGCCGAAGCACTGCTACGTGTGCAAGGCGAAGTACCAGCTCATCCACCACTTCTACGACCAGCTGTGCCCGGCCTGTGCAGAGCTCAACTTCGGCAAACGCACCGAGCTGGCCGACCTGCGCGGGCGCGTGGCCCTGCTCACCGGCGGGCGCGTGAAGATCGGCTACCAGACGGGCCTGAAGCTGCTGCGTGCCGGTGCGCACCTGATCGTCACCACGCGGTTCCCGCGTGACTCGGCGGTGCGTTATGCGCAGGAAGCAGACTTTGCCGAGTGGGGCCACCGCCTCGAGATCTTCGGCCTGGACCTGCGCCACACCCCCAGCGTGGAAGCCTTCTGCCACGAACTGCTGAGCACGCGCGAGCGCCTCGACTTCATCGTCAACAACGCCTGCCAGACCGTGCGGCGCCCGCCCGATTTCTATGCGCACATGATGGCCGGCGAAACCGAGGCCTTGCACCACGCGCCGGCCGCGGTGCGCCAGCTGATCGGCACTTACGAGGGCCTGCGCAGCAGCAACATCCTGCCCGAGACGCACGCGGCCAGCGGGCCCACGGCACTCACGGCCGTGCTGCCGGCCCTCACGCGCGCGGCCGAGCTTTCGCAGATACCGTTGCTGCCCGAAGAGCTTCTGGCGCAACAGCACCTGTTCCCCGAAGGCCGGCTCGACCAGGACCTGCAGCAGGTCGACCTGCGCGGGCGCAACTCATGGCGCATGCTGATGGACGAAGTGCCGGCGGTCGAGCTGCTCGAAGTGCAGCTGGTCAACGCCATCGCGCCCTTCATCATCAACGCGCGGCTCAAGCCGCTGATGCTGCGCACGCCGGGGCGTGACAAGCACATCGTCAACGTCTCTGCCGTGGAAGGCCAGTTCTACCGCAGCTTCAAGACCACGCGCCACCCGCACACCAACATGGCCAAGGCCGCGCTGAACATGATGACGCGCACGGCCGCGGCCGACTACCACGGCGACGGCATTCACATGAACAGCGTCGACACCGGCTGGGTCACCGACGAAGACCCGGTTGACATCGCCGCGCGCAAGACGGCAGAGCACCGCTTTCACCCGCCGCTCGACATCATCGACGGCGCGGCCCGCATCCTCGACCCCATCATCAGCGGCATCAACACCGGCGAGCACGTGTGGGGGCAGTTCCTGAAGGACTACCGGACAACACCTTGGTAGTCACCGGCCTCCTCGACCCGGTGCCCCGGAACGGCACTGTGCGCGCGTGACAATGCCTCAGCAGCCCGAACCCGTCCTGTGAGGAGACCCGAATGACGCTTGCCGACCGCCTGCACGCTTGCCACAGCTCCGTGGTCCACGACGTGATGAAGGACCTCGGCCTGCCCGTACGCGTGCTGCCGCGCAGCATCGTCGGGCTGGAGCCGACGATGCGGGCCGCCGGGCCGGTGTTCACCATTCGCGGGCGGCCCGATCCCACGTTGGACAAGCACACCTCGCTGTACGAGTGGGCTGGCCTGCTGTCGCGCGTGCCGGCCGGACACGTGGTGGTGTGCCAACCGCAGGACGACACCCGCGCGCTGTTCGGGGGCCTGTCGGCCGAAGCGTTGAAGCTCAAGGGCGTGCGCGGCTACATCGTGGACGGCGGCTGCCGCGACATCCAGGCCGTGGCGGACCAGGGCTTCCCGGTCTTCGCTCGATTCGCCACGCCCATCGACATCGTGTGCGCCTGGCGCGCCGAGGCTTTCGAGCAGCCGGTGGCCATCGGCGGCCAGCAGGTCCTGCCAGACGACCACGTGCTGGCCGATCGCGACGGGGTCGTCCTCATCGGTGCGGCCGAGGTCGAGACTGTCGTGGCCGCGGCCGAACTCAAGATGGCCACCGAAGGCGACATGCTGCGTGCCATCCGCGCCGGCGAAGATCCTCTGGCCGCCTACCTTCGCTACCGGGTGTTCTGACTTGAAATCAACGATGGCATCTGATTCCCGCAGTCCGTATCCGATCGGCAAGCCCGGCACCCCTTGGAGCGCTGCGGACAAGGCCACCTGGCTCGGTCGCCAGCAAGTCCAGCGAAGTTATGAGCAAGAGGTGCTCGTGCCGCTCCAGACTCGCTTGTCCGCGCAGGCGGAGCTGTTTCACTACGGGGTTCTCGACCACACGCGTTTTGGATTCGGCAGCTACCCGCTCTGCGCGGTGCGCAGCCGCCGCTGGGAACCGAGCCGCCCCGTGGTGCTTGTCACCGGCGGCGTGCATGGCTACGAGACCAGTGGTGTTCAGGGCGCGCTGCGCTGGATCGCGGAGCACTTCAGCGCGCATGCCGAGGCCGTCAACATCCTGGTGCTGCCGTGCGTCAGCCCCTGGGGTTACGAGACCATCAACCGCTGGAACCCCGAGGCGCTCGACCCGAACCGGCAGTTTCGGCCGAACAGCCCGGCCGCCGAATCGGCGCTGGCGATGGCCTGCGTCTTGGCGAACGGCGAGCGCGTGGATGTGCATGTTGACCTGCACGAAACCACCGACACCGACAGCAGCGAATTCGGCCCGGCCAAGGCCGCGCGCGACGGCGTGCCCTTCGAGCGAGACGCCATTCCCGACGGCTTCTATCTGGTGGCCGACAGCGAGCGGCCGGCCCCGGAATTCCAGCGCGCCCTGATCGACGCCGTGCGCCGCGTGACCCACATTGCCGCGGCCGATGAACGCGGCCGAATCATCGGCGTGCCGCTGCAACAGGAAGGCGTGATCCAGTTCGCCCAGGGTTCACGCGGCCTGTGCGGCGCCATGACGGGCGCCAGCTTCGTGACCACCACCGAGGTCTACCCCGACAGCCCGTCTGCCAGCCCTGCCCAATGCAACGAGGCCCAGGTCGCCGCGGTGAACGCGGCGATCGGCCACCTGCTGAACCAAGACCCCGCGTTCGTCAACGCAGCGCGCTGACCAGTTCGAGCACCGCGTCGGCGAACACGCGCGGTACTTCTTGCGGCATGTTGTGGCCGACGCCGGGCACCAGCCGGTGCGAGCGTGGCCCGGTGAACTTGGCAGCGTGCGCCGACGCGTCTGCCGGCCCGCGCACGCCGTCGTCAACGCCGTCGAACGTGATCGCGGGCACCGCAATGGCCGGCTGCAGCGCGAGCCGGCGCTCAATGGGCTCATACGCCGGGTCGCCCGGCACCAGGCCGAAACGATGTTTGTACGAGTGGATCACCACGTCCACGAAATCAGGGTGGTCGAACGCGGCCGCGCTGCGCTCAAAGGTGGCGGCGTCGAACGGCCAGGTGGGTGACCACAGCTGCCACAAGAGACGCGTGATGCCGCGGCGGTCTTGGGCGAGCCCGGCCCGGCCGCGCTCGCTGTGAAAGTAGTACTGGTACCAGAGCCGGTGTTCGTCTTCTGCGCTCGAAGGCTCCATGCCCCGCGCGATGTTCTGGATGTTGTAGCTGTTGAACGAGACCAGCCCGGCACAGCGCTCAGGCCACAGCGCGGCCACGACGCAGGCAGCGCGCCCGCCCCAGTCGTAGCCGGCCAGCACGGCGCGTGGCACCTGCAGCGCATCCATCAGCGCGAGCAGGTCGGCCCCGAGCGCGGCCTGTTCGCCGGAACGTGGTGTGGCGGCATCGAGAAAGCGCGTTCCCCCGTAGCCGCGCAGGTAAGGCACGAGCACACGGCAACCCGCGGCCGCCAGCAGGGGTGCCACCTCGGCGTAGGCGTGGATGTCATACGGAAAGCCGTGCATCAGGAACACCGGCGGCCCGCTGGCCGGGCCGGTCTCGAAGTAGCTGATGCTCAGCACGCCGGCGCTGATGCGCTGGAGCGGCGCCATGGCTTGAATCACGACACAGCACTGCCCGCGATCTGCCGCAGCGCCCGTTCGAACACCTCGGGCGGCTGGCCACCCGAGATCAGGTGCTTCTGGTTGATCACGATGGCGGGCACCGACTGGATGCCGGCCTGCTGCCACTCGGCCTCGGCCGCACGCACCTCGTCGGCGTAGCGGCCTTCGCTCAGCACCGCGGCGGTCTGCGCCGCATCGAGCCCGGCCTCGCCCGCCAGCCGCGCGAGCACTGCCGGGTCGGAAGGGTTCAGCCCCTGGCCGTGATAAGCCTGCAGCATCGCGTGCTTCAACGCGCGTTGCGCGTCGCCGCCCTGCTGCCCGGCCCAATGCAGCAGGCGGTGCGCATCGAAGGTGTTCCAGACCCGCACCCTGTCCCCGAAATCGAAACCCACGGCCGCGCCACGTTCGCGGATGTTGGCCCGGTTGCGCGCCAGCTGCTCGTCGCCCATGCCGTACTTCGCCTTCAGGTACTCGCCCGCGTCAGCGCCTTCGGCGGCCATGGTGGGGTTCAGTTCGAAGGGCTGGAAATGCAAGTCAACCGGGATCTCGCCAGCCACCGCCTGCAGGGCTTTTTCCAGCGAGTTCAGACCGACGGCGCACCAGGGGCAGGCCACGTCGGAGACGAAGTCGATGCGGAGGGTGGGTTGGTCGGGGAGGGCGGTCATGGTGGCGGTCACGAGGGTCAGGGAGAGGTCATTCTCTCTGCTCTTTGTTAGACGCGCTCTTGGTGGGGCTGACGTTCTCGTGCGCGAGCCGAGGGCTGGCTCGATCGCTGCGGAGTGCAGACCTTCAGTTCGTAGCCGCCAGTGACCGTTGCCAGCGCACGCTGACGTTGAAACTGAATCATTGGTCGAGGACCGGTTCCTATCAACTTCATCATCCCCAAGCTACAGCCTTCTAAATCCAGGAGTCAAGCTGCTTGTCGATAAGCTCTATTCGCGAGGCCCATCTCTGTCCATCTCGATCCAGCTGATATCGAACATCTCTCAAGTATGACCGTCCATTACGTTCCCTTGCTACAGCGCGCACAAGCAGCTTGAAAACGTGGTCGTTGCCTAAGGTGGCGAAAGACGAAGGGTTCAAGCGCTGCCGAACATAGAGTTCCGCGATGCCCTGGCGCAACTGCATGCATCGATCCCACTTTGCCCATGGACCAGGTTGGGGCAAACGGACATCGAGCATGTCCCAGGCTGCGGAGGGAATAGAGTCCGTCGCGGTAGCAGCATAGATCTCATCAAAACTCACTTCGACCAGTTCAGCACAGCTTCTGGAGACCGTGCCAAGCGCGCGCGCAAACATGTAGCTCGCCAAATACAGACTCGATTCGCGATCAATTTCGCCGCGAGCGGCGCTACGGGCAATGACCCAAGGATCTTCACCGAACGCGTTCGGCACCGCATCCGGATCGAAGGTTCTTGAAATCACTGCCAGGCAGCTAGTCCAGCGCATGGATCCGCTTGCGAGGGCAGCAGCAGCTGCATCGGGGAACTTCGCCAACGCGCGAACCCACCCCCCAAACACTTTCGGGACAGCGCTTGGAGTCTCGTTGGCAATCTCGATGATTGCATTCCAGACGATATCTGGACCAAGTTCATCGACTACAAGGGGCTGCGTGTCGCTTGCACAAACATTCGCGATAGCCTTCAGGGCAGCAATCACCTTTCCTCGCGAGGCTACATGACCAAGCACTTTCCTAACTACGGCTTCGTCCGCGAGCCATAGACGCTCGTCAACTAGAACTCCTGGCCTTTCTGAGATGACAGCATCGAGGAGCTGTGGTTCTTGTAGCACTCCCTTGACGATCTCGTCTTCAGGCAGTGCGCGGATTGCCTGAAGAGCGATCCCCCGCTGTTCCTGTGCGTGAAGCAGTTGCTCTACGAATCTCGTCTTTGACGCGTGCCAGACTGCAATACCAATGCGGGCGGCATCATCGCTTGAAAGATGCGTCGCCTGCAGAAGACCAATGTGCCTGAGAACGAATTCAATGGCCGTGTCGGAATGCCTATCAATATCCGGCACAAGTGCGCGAAGTATGGCTTGCGTCAAAACCGGCGAAGCACCATTCAACTCTGTGCTTGCGATCGACAGTGCTCTGTCGGCCTCGTCTCGTGACGGACTCGGCTGGCTGATCAGTTGATGAAGTGTCGCCAGCGGCGCAAAGGATGCTCGTCCCCCAGCCGCTGATCCACCAACGGCAACCAGAAATTCTCGTAGCGGGCCAGGCGTCTCCAAGTCAGCCAGTGCATATTCCTGCCAGGCAGTAGATTCAGCGTTGGTCGCGCTCGGTGCAAGCATCACGCCAGCCAGACGCCCCCTTGTCGTCAAGCGCTCGGAGTCCGGGAATACCTGCAGATCAAACTGCATGCGCTCCTGACGATCTGAAACTGTGTGCGTGCAGAACCGAAAATTTCGCCGAAGTCGCGGCCACTGCTGAGACCAGAGCGCAAGCACAACTTCTTCCACCAGTGGGAGAACGTTTGAGCTGACCGCGGAAAAAACTCTCTCTGAGGGCGTCCCATAGAGCGCATCAAGCGCGGCGTGCGCCCATCTGTAAGCAAACGGGTCTTCACTCCTTTGCCAAGAGGTCGCTTGGACCTTCCGGCTCGGAATCTCGAATCCCAAGGGACGGCGATAGCTACTATCGGTGCCAGGAACTTCTGAGGTAGGACGCTTGAAAAGCGCCAGGATATGCTGTGCGTCACCGATGGCGGGCAGATCGGCAAATTCAAAGAGCAAGGAGTGTGACCAAACAGCGCCTGGTCGCGAAATCTCAGTCGCTGCCCACGTCCGCGCCAGCACATAGAGGTTCGACTCGGTGAGGGGGTAACCCGTCAAGTACCCAGCTTCCGGGATCCGAAGTCCCGGACTCGATACATCGCTCAACACCGCCACGGTACGAGCGTCACGCGTCTTCAGCCGAAGCGAACTCGAAACTTCCCGATGGCCCTCGGCGTAGCCGTGAACCATCTGGTGAACGGCAATGTTCGAAGCATCGCTCACTTTGCCAACCACAACAACGCGGTGGTGAGGTCATATCCTTCTTCCACGCCATCTCTGGTGATGAATATGCGCCTGGACGGCTCGTTCATGGCGCGCAACTGCTCCGCCTGCTCCCGCCGCTTGCCGGCGCCATCGTAGTCACCACCCTGTGCACTTACACCATAGACGCGGCACTCCCAAGGCTTGGCGTTAGTAGCGAGGTACTGAGCCAAGAGAGGCAGTTGCCGGACGAGAAAGGCCATCGGGCTTAGTCGCTCTTCCTTTGCCTTGTCCCAGGCGGACAGAACGACGCATAGCTTTCTTGGGCCAATATCCAGTGGATGTTCGCTCAGGGAACTCAGTAGGCTCACGAGTTGAACTTGCGTGGGCGTCAACTGCGGGGACCATGCGACTGGCTCCTCCTCCCGAGCGGCCTCCGCGGCATCTGCCTCAAGGGCGTTTGCCTGCTGATTTAGATCAAGAACGCGCAGCGGAGGGACGATCTTGTTGGCATTAATGAAGAGCAGGACGTTGCCACGCTGAAGCATCTCTCCAAATTCCACGGGGCATTCACGGTGCTCCCACATCCTGCTAAATGTTTCACCTGCGACATCGGGGAAGGTGATCTGCACGGTTTCGTTTTGTCCATCCAGCAAGTTGAGGCTGACGACCTGCGTCTCTCCCGGAAGCGTGCGCTCTTGCTCTTCCGCTCGGAGCCATCGGTCGGTAATAGCGTTCAGGTGCGTGTAGTCACCACGCGCGATATCTTTGAACGAGAGCTCAGTGTGTAATTCGCGCCCAAAGATGAGGTGCCAGAGCGCGGCCAAGAATGTCGTCTTACCGCTGCCGGGCAGGCCTGCAACAACGATGGAGCCATTAGTCATGTCCTAACCCGCCTTCATTCGCCGAAACACTCGCCCCTCGCGCTTCGCGTCGGGCGCGACGTAGGGAATGGGATCCTGTTCAGCAAGCCAATAGTTCAAGAGTTCAGAAAGTCCAGTGCCGCGAGCGGCAGCCGCCTTTTTGGGTAGCGCCGCTGTTTCGAATGGCTCGATAGCAGAAAATTTCGAGGCGAAGTTTGTTCGGAGCTGAGCCACCACATTTGAAAAGTCGCCCATGACGCGTACCTCATCGGCCGAGCCGCGCACTTCGTCGACCTTCGTAAGGACAATAGAGACTCTTTGTGTCGTTGAGGTCGCGCCCCCGTCGACCATGGCTTGCGCCGTGCGGAGTACCTCATTCCGCGTTTGATGACGGGAGACAGGGTCTAGTGTAGTGTTGCATTCTGTTTGGAGCTTAAGCGACTATTGGCGCGAATGAC
>JBDTTU010000017.1:0-54845 GCA_039930465.1 Burkholderiales bacterium | reverse complement strand
GCTGGAAAGTGGTGCTCAACCCCGACGTGATGCCCAAGTTGCGCATCAACGACCTGTATGCCAACGCGATCCGCCAGCAGCGCGGTGCCGGTTCGCGCAGCGCCGGTGCTGAAGGCGCGAGCGGCGCCGGTGCCGGCCTGAACACGCGCCTGCAGGAAGCGCGCTGGTTCATGAAAAACATACTGCAGCGCTTCGACACGATCCAGCGCGTTTCGCAAGCCATCGTCGAACGCCAGAAGAGCTTCTTCACGCACGGCGCGATCGCGATGAAACCACTGGTGCTGCGCGAGATCGCCGACGAACTCGGGTTGCACGAATCGACCATCTCGCGCGTGACGACCGCGAAGTACATGTCCACTCCTTACGGCACCTTCGAATTGAAGTACTTCTTCGGCTCGTCGCTCAACACCGAAGCCGGCGGCAATGCGTCGAGCACCGCGGTGCGCGCGCTCATCAAGCAGATCGTCGCGGCCGAGAACCCGGCCAAGCCGCTCTCTGACAGCCAGATCTCGCAGATGCTCGACGAGCAGGGCATTCAGGTGGCGCGCCGCACCGTGGCCAAGTACCGCGACGCGCTGAAGATCGCGCCGACGCAGCTGCGAAAGGCGATGTAGCCCATGCCACTGCCACTTTTCCTGCCCTGCGCCGCCGGTGTCGAGGCGCTGCTCGCCGACGAAGTGCAGCGTGTGCTGCCCAACGTGGAGGTGAATGTTGCGCGCGGTGGCGTGGCGCTGGCCGGCGACCCGCTCGAGGTGATGACGCTGAACCTCGAAACGCGGCTCGCACAGCGCGTGCTCGTCGAAGTGGCCCACGGCTCCTACCGCGACGAGAACGATGTCTACGAACTCGCACGCACGGTCGACTGGTCGGAATGGATCACGCCGCAGCACACCTTGCGCGTCGACACCACGGCCCACCGCAGCCCGCTCAAAAGCCTCAACTTCGCTGCCTTGCGCGTGAAAGACGCGGTCTGCGACCTGCTGCGCGAAGCCACCGGCGAGCGGCCGAGCGTGGACACGCAGCATCCCGATCTGCAGCTCGTGCTGCACCTCGGTGAACTCGAAGCCACGCTGTACGTCGACAGCTCGGGCGAATCGCTCTTCAAGCGCGGCTGGCGCGAAGACAAGGGCGATGCGCCGCTGAAAGAAACACTGGCCGCCGCGATGTTGGCCGCCGCCGGCTGGCGCGGCACGCCGGCCGAAGGCGGCGCCTTGCACGACCCGTGCTGCGGCTCGGGCACGATCGCGATCGAAGCGGCGCAGATCGCCTGCGGCGTGGCGCCGGGGCTCAAACGCCGCTTCGCATTCGAGCGCCTGCTGCCGTTCACGACCGAGGCGATGCGCGCGCAACTGCAGCGTTTGCGCAGCCTGGCGCAAGCGCGCATCCACACCAGCGCGGTACCGATCTTCGCCAGTGACGTGTCGTTCCGCATGGTCGACTTCGCGCGCCGCAACGCGCAACGCGCGGGCGTGGAAGCGGCGATCACCTTCAACGGCGGCGATGCGCTGGAACGGCCTGCGCCTGAATTGGGGCCCGAGATGCCCGGCACCTTGATGATCAACCCGCCGTATGGCGAGCGCATCGAGGTCGGTGGCAAGGCCGCGCGCGCTTCAGCAGAAGACCGCGGGCTTGACAACCGGGAAGCTCCGAGCGACTTCTTCCCGCGCCTGGCTTCGCACTGGAAACACGCCTACACGCAGCATGCCGCCGGCTGGACGGCCTACGTGCTCAGCCCCGACATGAAGCTGCCAGGCGCCATGCGCCTGAAAGAATCGCGCCGGGTGCCGATGTGGAACGGGCCGATCGAGTGCCGCCTGTTCCGCTTCGATCTGATCGCCGGATCGGCGCGCAAGCGCTGAAGCGCCGCGCGGGCGCTCAGCGCCCTTGGGTCATCTGCGACAGCTGCGCGAGCAGGTCGTCCATGCCACCGAGGCCGCCGGCCGGCGCATGCCCTTGGGGCGTGAGCCGGTCCACCACCTGCGGCAGCACCTGCGAGAGCTGACCGGCCGCTTCCTCGTGTGACAGACCGAGCTGCGCCGCGAGGTCGCTGATCATGTCGGACCCGAGCACATCGGAAAGCTGGCCCCCCGAGATCGGCGCGTTCTGGCCGTGCCCGACCCACGAGCCGATCACATCGCCCAGGCCGCCCTGCGTGAATTTGCCGATCAGGTCGCCGAGGCCACCGCCCGCACCGCCCTGACCCTGCCGATTGGCGAGCATCGCGATCACCGCGTTCAGCAAGGCGCCTTGAGTACCGCCGCGGCCCTGCCCACCCATGCCACCCGCCAACCCGCCGATCATCGAATCGAGCAAACCCATGATCCATCCCTTTCAGTTTGAGAACCGATTCTGCGCACCACGTCGCAGCAAAGCAAGCCAGGCCAGCGCCGCGCCGGCCAGCAGCACGGGCACGATCGAGCCGAGGTTCAGCAGGGTCCAGCCCTGCGTGGTGACGAGCGCGCCCGAGCTGAACGAAGTGACTGTCATGGTGGTGAAGATCACGGTGTCCATCGCCGCCTGTGCGGTGGTTTTCTCTTCCGGACGATAGGCCTCGGTGAACAGTGTCGTGCCACCGATGAACAGGAAGTTCCAGCCCACGCCGAGCACCAGCAAGGCGACCACGAACTGCATCAGGTCCACGCCCGACAGCGCGACGGCGATGCAGACCGCGTTGAGCAGCACCCCCACGGCCATCACCGGCAGGCAGCCGAAGCGCCGGATCAGCGAACCGGTGAAGAAGCTCGGCACGAACATGCCGAGCACATGCATCTCGAGTACCAGCGCCGTGCTCTTGAAGGGGTGCGCGCACTGCGACATGGCGATCGGCGTGGCGGCCATCAGCAGGTTCATCACGCCATACCCGAGCGCACAGGCTGCGACGGCAACGATGAACACCGGCTGGCGCGCGATCTCGCGCAGCGGCCGCCCGGGCCGATCTGGCGTCGGCAAGGGCAGCGGCGGGAAGGGAATGAACGACAGCACCAGCAACGCGAGCAGGGCCACGCCGACGAGCGCCGCATACGCGCCCGCGAACGCCACCGGCCAGTAGTCGCGCGTTGCGCTCGCCAGGTTGGGCCCGGCCACCGCACCGAGGATGCCACCGGCCAGCACCCACGAGATCGCCCGCTCCTTGAAGGCCGGTGCCACGAGCTCGGTGGCCGCAAAACGATAGAGCCCGGCGTTGGCGTTGTAGTAGCCGGCCAGCAAGGTGGCGCCGACCAGCAGCCAGAACTGCTGGCTCACCGCGGCATAGGCACACAGCCCACTCGACAGGATCGCCACGCACAGGCCGGCCTGGAACGCCCGCTTGCGGCCCCAGGCCCGCTGATGCCGCGCCACCAGACCGGCGCACAGCGCACCGCCGGCCACGTAGCCGGTGACCGGCAGCGTCGCCATCCACGGGCTCGGCGCCAGGCTCAAACCCACCAGGCCATTGATCGCGATGAAGGTGACGTTGTTGGTGAGAAACAGGCCCTGGCAGAGCGTGAGCAGCAGCAGAGGCAGGTTCATCGGTTTCCTTGGGCGCTCAGGGCCAGGTGCGCGAGCAACGCCAGCGGCGCGGTGTCGGCGCGCAGCACACGCGGGCCGAGCGAGACGGGCATGAAACCGGCCGCGCACGCGGCCTGTTCTTCGGGTTCGGTGAGGCCGCCCTCGGGGCCGCTCAGGCACACGACAGCCGCTGGCACGCCGTTGGGCGCAGGCAGGGGTTGCGCACCGCGCAAGCTCAGCACCCAGCGCGCGCCGGTCGCGTCGGCCGGCAGTTGCAACAGCCATTCGCCGATGCTGCGCACCGGCTCGATCCGCGGCACGCGCGTGCGCCCGCTCTGCTCGGCCGCGGCGATGGCCACGCCGGCCCAGTGCGCCAGCTTCTTCTGCGCGCGCTCACCACTCAGCCGCAACACCGAACGCTCGCACATCAGCGGCTGAATGGCGGCCACGCCGAGCTCGGTGGCTTTTTCGACCAGACCGTCCATGCGCTCGTTGGCCGGCATGCCCAGCGCCAGCGTGATCGGCAGGCCAAGCTCACGGTCGACCGGGGTGCCGGGGCCGACCTGCACCGCCACGTCGCTGCGGCCCATCTGCGTGACCGTGGCGAGCCACTCGGCGCCGTCGCCGTTGAAGAGCGTGATGGCCGCGCCCGGCTGCAGGCGCAGCACCTGCACGTGGCGCGCCGCACCGGCGGGCAAGGAGAGTTGTGCGCCGGCCTGCAGCGGCTGGTCGACGAAAAAGCGGGGAGGCATGCAGCGAGTGTGCCTCAGCCCTCGGTCGGGTCGACGCTCAGCCGCGCACCATGCGCTTGATCCGCACACGCCAGCGCCGCAGCACTGCGCGCACGCCACGCCACGCCGCCGATTCGGCCAAGGCTGACTTGACGCGGAGTTTGGTTTCGCGCCACCACCCGATCGCGCGCGCGAACCAGGCGATCTGCATGAGCTGCGGTTCGGTCAGGATGAACAGGCGCCCGACCAGCGCCGTGCCGAGCAACTTGGCCGCGACGATCACGCCGATGCCCAGCGCCGCGCTGCCTTTGTGGATCAACCACAGCGCCAGCAGCTTGATCGGGAACAGCAGCACCGCTGGCACCAAGAACAGCACCAGCGCCCAGCGGCTCTGCACGCCGCGAATGCGCGCTTCAAGGCGAGCGAGCGGCGGCCACTTTGCAAGCCGTGCCGCCCAGGCCGTGAGCGGGCGCCAGCCCCACTCCTCGATGGCGAGCACAACGGCTGCGAGTACCAGCAACACGCCTCGCGTGAAACGCCACAACCCCTTGAACAGCTTCATGCGCCGCGTTGCAACCAGTCGTTGACGATCGCGGCAGTGTAGGCGCTGGCCACCTTGTCGATGAAGCTGGCGAAGTCGACGTGCGCGCTGTCGTCGGCACGGTCGGAAATACAGCGCAATACCGCGAACGGTACGCCGGCGTCGGCACACACCTGGGCCACGGCCGCACCCTCCATCTCGACCGCGAGCGCGTCGGGCAACAACTCGCGAAGTGCATCACTGTGCGCCGCGCTTGAAACGAAACGGTCACCGCTGACGACGAGGCCGCGGTGCAGCCGCGCGTGTTCGATGCTGAAGCTGTGGCGCGTGGCAGCGCCGAGCAGGGTGTCGGCGCCGTCGAGGCAACGTTGCGCCGCGGCGGCCAGCGCGTCGGCCAGGCCGGCGTCAACATCGAAGTGCGATCGCTTGCTCGAGGGCACCACAAAGCGCGGGAACAGCGGCGACACGTCGAGGTCGTGCTGCAGCAGTTGGCGGGCCACGACCACGTCGCCCACGTTCACGCCGCTGCTCAAGCCCCCGGCCACGCCGGTGAACACCAACGCTCGGGCCCCAAAGCTGTGAAGCAACAGCGTGGCCGTGCTGGCTGCAGCGACCTTGCCGATGCCCGACAGCGCCAGCACCACCGCACGGCCGTGAATCTCGCCAAGGTGGAAGCTGCGGCCAGCACGCTCGATGCAGCGCCGCTGCTGCAGCAAGGGCAGCACGGCGCGCAGTTCCTGTTCCATTGCGCTGACGATGGCCAGCGGGGCGTCAGCCATGCGAGGCAGCGCTCAATGCCGGGCCGGCGTTTCTTCAGCCGCCGTAGAGTGCCCGCTGGGCCGCCACGGCGGCGGCGTCGCCCTTGCGTTCGCGGATCTGGTCGATGGTGCGTGTGGCGACCGACTGAAGCTCTTCAGCGGTGCCGGCCTTTTCGACCGCCAGCGTCAGCACGAAGCCGCGCAAGCCGAGCTCTTTGGAGATCATCTGCGTGAGCGTGGCGGTGAACTGCGCGTAGTCGAGCGGGGCCGCAGGGGCCGCCGCTGCGGCCGGCGCGTGGTGCTCGGCCGCAGCGCCCGCCGGCCGGGTTTGCTGCGAGCCGGCGCCGCGGCTACTCGCCACCACCGGCGTGATCAGACCCAGCGAATGCAGCTCGACAAAATCTTTCGCCGAAATGCCGGCCAGGTTGGCAAGCAGCATCTCCTCGGTCTTGATGCCGTCGATCACAAGCAGAAGGTTGCGCTGCGGGCGCTCCTTCACCACAGCGCGCGCCTGCATCTCGACTCGCCCAGCTTCGGTCTTGGTCCAGATCACCGATATGTTCCTGTCAACGACATGCGCGAGTCGCTCGTGGGCGCCCACTGCAAAAGCGTGAATGTATCAGTCTGGATCAATCATGAGGCGGTCAGTCTTCACGCTGGCGGGGCGGTTGGGCTCAAGCCTTGTCACGCAGTTCACGGCGCAGGATCTTCCCCACAGGCGTTTTGGGCAGGTCGGCCCGGAACTCCACCACCTTGGGCCGCTTGTAGCCGGTGAGGTTGGCTTCGCAATAAGCCCGCACGTCGGCCTCGGTGACCGCCGGGTTGCTCTTCACGATCACCAGCTTGACCGCTTCGCCGGCCTTCGCGTCGGCAATGCCGACCGCTGCGCATTCCAGCACGCCGGGCATCTGCGTGACCACGTCTTCGACCTCGTTCGGGTAGACGTTGAAGCCGCTCACCAGGATCATGTCTTTCTTGCGATCGACGATCTTGAAGTAGCCACGCTCGTCGACCACCCCGATGTCGCCGCTGCGGAAGAAGTGGTCGCCGGTCATGACCTTGGCGGTTTCGTCGGGGCGCTGCCAGTAGCCGGCCATCACCTGCGGGCCGCGGATGCAGATCTCGCCCGGCGTGCCCAGCGGCACTTCGATGCCGTCGTCGTCGAGCAGCTTGAGCTCGGTGTTGGGCATCGGCAGGCCGATGTTGCCGCTGTACGCGGTGCTGTCGACCGGGTTGCAGGTGGCCGACGGGCTGGTCTCCGACAGGCCGTAGCCTTCGACGATCGGGCAGCCGGTCTTCTCGAGCCACAGCTTGGCGGTGGCGCTTTGCACCGCCATGCCGCCACCGACCGAGATCACCAAACCGCTCCAGTCCACGCTGCCGAACTCGGCGTGATGCGCCATCGCGTTGAAGAGCGTGTTCACGGCCGGGAAGCTGTGGAACTTCTCGCCCGCCAGTTCCTTGAACATGCCCGGCAGGTCGCGCGGGTTGGCGATCAGGATGTTGCAGCCGCCCATGCGCATGGCCAGCATCATGTTCGTGTTGAAACCGAAGATGTGATAGATCGGCAGCGCGCAAATCGTGACGACCTGCTGGCCCGCCGGAATCTTCTTCAGCGCCGGCTGGTACCAGGCTTCGGCCTGCAGGATGTTGGCCACCAGGTTGCGGTGCAGCAGCACCGCGCCCTTGCTCACGCCGGTGGTGCCGCCGGTGTACTGCAGCACGGCGATGTCGTCGGGGCCTACCTGCGCCGCCTTGAAGCTCTTGCCACGGCCTTGCGAGATCGCGCTGTTGAAGGGCACGGCACCGGGCAGGTCGAAGGGCGGCACCATCTTCTTCACCTTGCGCACCACGTAGTTGACGATCATCGACTTCGGGAAGCCGAGCATGTCGCCGAGCGCCGTGACGATGATCTTCTTCGTCGGCACGTTGGCCAGCACCTTCTGCAGCGTGGTCGCGAAGTTCTCGACGATGAAGATCGCCTTGGCGCCGGAGTCTTTCAGCTGGTGTTCGAGTTCGCGCGGCGTGTACAGCGGGTTCACGTTGACCACGACGTAGCCGGCGCGCAGGATCGCCGCCACCACCACGGGGTACTGCGGCACGTTGGGCAGCATGATCGCGACGCGGTCGCCCCGGTCGAGGCCCAGCGTCTGCAGGTAAGCAGCCAGTGCACGCGAAGTGTCGTCGACCTGGGCGAAGGTGATCGCCTTGCCCATGAACTTGTAGGCCACGCGTGCACCGAACTTCTTGAAGCTCTCGTCGAGCAAGGCCACGAGCGAGGCGTACTGCTCCACGTTGATCTCGGCCGGCACGCCGGCGGGGTACTGCTTCAACCAAGTCTTTTCCATCAGGGGCTCCGTCAACCAGCGCGGATTTTGACGGAGTGCAGCCACGCCCGGCCTAGGGTTTTTCGATACATGCGGTCGGCACCGTCGCGGGGCGGGCGCACCGGTGTGGGAACAAGCATTCAATCGCCGACGGCCCATTCCACCTTCGCGCCCAGCGCATTCAGGTTGTCGACGAAACCCGGGTGGGCACGGCGGATCGGAAGCGCGTTCAGAATCGTGGAGCGGCCTTCGATGCTGGCCGCCAACATGAACAGCGCGATCGCCACGCGGATGATGTAGGGGCTCTCCACGCGCGCCGGTACCAGCGGCTTGCCACCGTACACGATGAGCCGGTGCGGGTCGCACAGCAGCGCGTGGGCGCCAAACTTGCCGAGTTCCGAGCTCCAACCCAACGCGCCTTCGTAGACCTTGTTCCAGAACATCACCGAGCCTTCGGCACGCACGCCCAGCGCGATGAAGATCGGCAACAGGTCGGCCGGCACATAGGGCCACGGCGCGGCCTCCACCTTCTGCAACAGGTTGGTGGTGAGTGTCGGCCGGATCTTCAGCGGCCCGCTCGTATGAGCCCGGCTGAACCCATTGCAGTGTTCAAGCTCGACACCGAATTTGGCGAAGCTGCGGTCGAGCAGCGGGAACTGCGCCGAAGCGCCGTTCTGCACCACCACGTCGCCTCCGGTGATCGCGCTCAGCGCCAGAAAGGTCGCCACTTCGTGGAAGTCATCAGCGAACGTGTACTCGGCGCCGCCCAGTTCGAGCACGCCGTCGACTTGCAGCTGCGAGCTGCCCGCACCGAAGAGGCGCGCGCCCATCAGGCCGAGAAAGCCGCACAGCTCCTGGACGTGCGGCTCGCACTCGGCGTTGGTGAGGCGCGAGCGGCCGTGCGCCAGCACCGCGCACAGCAGGAAGTTTTCGGTCGTGGTGACCGATGCGTAGTCGAGCCAGTGTTCGCTGGCGGCAAAGCGCTGCGGTGCGCGGATCGTTAACGCGCCCGGTTCAAGGTCGATCTCGGCGCCGAAGGCACGCAGCACGTCGATGTGCGGGTCGAGCTCGCGCACGCCCAGCGTGCAGCCGGTCACGTCGTCTTCGAGTCGCACTCGCCCGAAGCGCCGCAACAGCGCCGGCACCAGCATGATCGAAGAGCGCATGCCGGCCGGCAGACGCGCGCCACGGGCGTCGAGCCGGCTGCCGTGCTGCAGCTTGAGCGTGCCGCTGGCAAAGTCCATTTCGACCGAGGAGCCAAGCTCACGAAAGAAGCCGAGCAGCTTGCGCACATCGGTGATGTCGGGCACGCGGTGCAGCACGATCGCCTCATCGGTGAGCAGGGTGGCGCACAGCACCGGCAGCACCGCGTTCTTGTTGGCGGAGGGAACGACGCTGCCCCGCAGGGGGCGGCCGCCGTGCACGATCAGGTGGCTCATGGATTGGCTCTCGGTGTTGGCATGCGTGCAGTCTCCAGCGCACGGGTGAACCCGGTATGAAGTGTGTGAAGCCTCTGTGAAGTGCCCTTGCCCAGAGACGTGTCCGGGTCGACACTGCGTGAACGCACCCCAGGAGACCCACCCATGACCCAGTTTCTGCGCACACCGGACGAGCGCTTTCACGGCTTGCCCGGTTATGCCTTCGCCAGCCACTACGTCGACGATCTCGAAGCCTGCCCGGGCTTGCGCATTCACTATCTGGACGAAGGCCCGGGCGACGCCGAACCTGTGTTCCTCTGCCTGCACGGCCAGCCCACCTGGAGCTACCTGTACCGCCGCATGATCCCGGTCTTCACCGAGGCCGGTTGCCGTGTGGTCGCGCCCGACCTGGCGGGCTTCGGCAAGAGCGACAAGCCGACTGATGACAGCACCTACACCTACAACTTCCACCGCGACATGTTGTGCGAGCTGGTGGAACGCCTCGACCTGCACAACGTGGTGCTCGTGGTGCAGGACTGGGGCGGCCTGCTGGGCCTGACGCTGCCGATGCAGGCGCCCGAGCGTTATGCCGGCCTGCTGGTCATGAACACCGCGTTCGCGACTGGCGACGTGCCGCTGGGCCAGGGCTTTCTCGACTGGCGGGCCTACAACAACAAGAACCCCGACATGGCGGTGGGCAAGCTGCTGGCGCGCTCGTGCCCGCAGCTCAGCGCGGCCGAAGCCGCGGCCTACGACGCGCCGTACCCTGATGCGTCGTACAAGGGCGGCGTGCGCCGTTTCCCCAACCTCGTGCCCGACCACCCCGACGCCGAAGGCGCTGCGCTCTCGCGCCAGGCACGCGAATGGTTTCACACCCAGTGGCAAGGCAAGAGCTTCATGGCAGTCGGCATGAAAGACCCGGTGCTCGGCCCTGCGGCGATGCGTTACGTCGCGTCGCAGATCCGCAACTGCCCGGCACCGATGGAAGTCACTGACGCCGGCCACTTCCTGCAGGAATGGGGCGAGCCGGTCGCCCGTGCCGCGCTCAAGGCGCTGGCGTAGCCGCAGCCTGGCGCCAGCCGCCGCCCAGCGCCTGGATAAGCGATATGGCAGCAGCCTGCCGGCTCGCGGCAAGCTGCGACAGCGTGCGGCGCGCGTTGAGTGCCGAGGCCTGCGTCGTCACCACTTCGGTGTAGCTCACCTGCCCCGCCTTGTAGCGGTTCAGCAGTTGCTGCTCGGTGAGGTCGGCGGCTGCCGATGCAGTGCGGCGCAACTCGGCCTGCTCAGCCAACGCACGTGTCGTCGAGAGCTGGTCTTCGACGGCCTGGAACGCCGTCAGCACGGTCTGCCGGTAACGTGCCACCGCCGCGTCGCGCGACGCTTCGGCGCCTTCGACACGGGCGCGTGTGGCGCCGGCATCGAACAGCGTTTGCGCCACCGACAGGCCGAGCGACCACAGGCTGGTCGAGGCGCCAAACAGATCGGCCACACGGCTGCCGCTGTTGCCGATCGAGCCGCTCAAGGACAGGCTCGGGAAATACGCCGAGCGCTGTATGCCGATCTGCGCATTCGCTGCCGCCACGGCGCGCTCGGCGGCGGCGATGTCGGGCCGGCGCTGCAGCAGTTCGGAAGGCACGAACAGTGGCACCGCCGGCACGGCCATGTTCCAGCTTGCCACCGGCAGCGTGAACTCGGCCGGCGCCTTGCCGACCAGCACGGCGATGGCGTGTTCGAGCTGGGCGCGCTGGTTCGTGAGCGTGGCGACGTCGGCGCGGGTGTTGGCAAGCTGGGTCTGTGCCTGCAGCACATCGGTGCGCGGCGCGATGCCGGCGTTGTAGCGGTTCTGCGTGATCGCCAGCGAGCGTTCGAGCCCTTCGACGGTGCTGCGAACGAGCGCCAGTTCGGTGTCGGCATCACGCAGCGAGAAGTAGTTGGTCGCAAGCTCGCCCTGCGCCGACAGGCGTGCGGCAGCGAGGTCGGCGTCGCTCGCCTGTGCGTTCGCCTGCGCGCTCTCGACACCGCGCCCGAGCTTGCCCCAGATGTCGGGGGCCCAGCTCGCGCCCAGGCCGAGCTGCAGGCTGTTGCTGGCGCCGCTCGACGCGCCACCGCCGGAACGTTTCGCGCTGCCGTCGAGCGTGATCGAAGGAAACAGCGAGGCGCGCTGCTCGCGCACCAAAGCCGTGGCCTGCGCGTACGCGGCCACCGCCGCGGCGACGTTCTGGTTCGACACTTCAACCTGCTGCACCAACGCGTTCAGCTCGGCATCGCCGAAGAGTTGCCACCACGGGCCACGCTCGAGCGTGTCGGCGGGTGCAGCGGGGAACCAGCCGGCGTCTGCCTGCGGCGCTTCCTTGAACGCAGCGGGCGACGGCGTCGCTGGCCGCTGGTAGTCAGGGCCGACGGCGCAGGCCGACAGCGCGGCCGCCACGGCGAGCAGCAGCGCAGGCGTCGAACGAAGGTGTAATGAGCAATGTGTTTTCATGTCGTTTCGGCCGGGGTCAGGGGGCCGTCGCCGGCACGGCTCAGGTGGCGCTCGTCGGCGCCACGGCGGCGCAGTTTGTCGAGCAGCAGGTAGACGACCGGGGTCGTCAGCAAGGTCAGCACCTGGCTTGCGATCAGGCCGCCGATGATGGCCACGCCGAGCGGCTGGCGCAGTTCGGAGCCTTCGCCAAAACCGATCGCCAGCGGCAGCGCACCGAGCGCGGCCGCGAGCGTCGTCATCAGGATCGGGCGGAAGCGCAGCAGGCAGGCTTCGCGCACCGCTTCTGCAGCACTCAGCCCACGCGCGCGTTCGGCATCGAGCGCGAAGTCGATGATCAGGATCGCGTTCTTCTTCACGATGCCGATCAAGAGGAACACGCCGATCAACGCGATGATCGAAAACTCCATCTTGAACAGCAACAGCGCGAGCACCGCGCCGACGCCGGCCGAAGGCAGGGTCGAGAGCACCGTGATCGGGTGGATCAGGCTTTCGTACAGGATGCCGAGCACGATGTAGATCACGACGATGGCGGCGACGATCAACAGCGCCTGCTGGCCTTGCGACTGCTTCGCAGCCAGCGCCGTTCCGGCGAAGGCGCCGCGCACGTTGGTGGGCATCGCGATGTCGGCTTCGATCTGCGCGATCTCGCGGCTGGCGTCGTCGAGGGTGGCGCCTTCGGCGAGGTTGAACGAGACGGTGGTCGCGAGTTCGCCGTCCTGGTGGTTGATGGAGGTGGGCGTGGATTCTTCCGAGAACTTGGCCACCGCCGAAAGCGGCACCAGCGAGGTCACGCTGTTGGCCAGTGCGTTGCCGCTCGACGCATCGCGCGACGCGGGGTTCACCGAGACGGCGGTGGTCGCGGTGGTGCTGGCGGTGCTGCCGGTGCTGCCGGTGGTCGTGGCGCCGGGCGCGACGCTGCCCACGGGCGTCTTTGCCACCACGTACACGTCTCGCAGCGCATTCGGCCCGGTGGTGTAGCGCGGGTCCCATTCCATCACCACGTGGTACTGATTCAGCTCGTCGTAGATCGTGGCCACCTGGCGCTGGCCGAAAGCGTCGTACATGGCGGCGTTGACCGCGGTCGACGTGATGCCGAGTTTGGCCGCGCTGTCGCGATCGACCTTGACCATCGTCTCGACACCGTTCTCGGCCTGGTCGGTGTCGACATCGAGCATCGTCGTGGCGTTGTATTTCATCGCGTCGGCGAGCTTGGTGGCCCAGGTTTTCAGGTCGGCCAGGTTGTCGCTCTTCAGCGTGTACTGGTAGGTCGAGTTGCTGGACCGGCCACCGGCGCGCACGTCTTGCACCGGCCCGAGAAATACCGACAGGCCGGTGACTTTCGCGAGCTGCGGGCGCAGCCGTGCGATCACCGCCAGGCCCTTGTCGGTGCGCTGGCCGGCGGGCTTCAGGTTCACGAACATGAAGCCACCCCCCGAGCGCCCCCCGCCGGTGAAACCGACCACCGTGGCCACGGCCGGGTCGGCGCGGATGATGTCAACGACCTGGCGCAGCTTCACCCCCATCTCTTTCGTCGAGATGCTCTGGTCGGCGCGCAGGCCGCCGTTCAATTGCCCGGTGTCTTGCTGCGGGAAAAAGCCTTTCGGCGCGGCCGCGAACAGGTAGACATTCAGCCCGATCACCGCGACGAGAATCAGCATCACCAGGCCCTTGCTCGCCAGCGCCCAGTCGAGGCTGCGCTCATAGGCATGCAGCACCCAGCCGTAGACGCGCTCGGCGCCCCGTGCGATGCGCCCCGGCGGCTTCGCCTTGGCGCCGCCTTCCGGCAGGAACCACGCGCACATCATCGGCGTGGTGGTCAGCGAGATCACCAGCGAGATCATCACCGCGGCCGACAGCGTGATCGCGAACTCGCGGAACAGGCGCCCGGTCTGGCCTTCCATGAACAGCAGCGGAATGAACACGGCCACCAGCGAGACGCTGATCGACAGCACCGTGAAGCCGACCTCCTTCGCGCCGAGCAGCGCCGCCTCCATGCGGCCCATGCCAGCTTCGATGTGGCGCGCGGTGTTCTCGAGCACGACGATGGCGTCGTCGACCACAAAGCCGGTCGCAACCGTCAGCGCCATCAGGCTCAGGTTGTTGAGCGAGAACCCCAGCAAGTACATCACGCCGAAGGTGCCGAGCAGCGCCACCACCGTGGCCACCGCGGGGATCACGGTCGCACGTGTGCTGCGCAGGAACGCGCTCACGACGACGATCACCAGCACGATCGAGATCAGCAGCGTGATCTCGATCTCGCGCAGCGAAGCTCTGATCGAATTGGTGCTGTCTGACGCGACCTGCAATTTCACGTCGGCCGGCAACTGCGCCTGCAGCTCGGGCAGCAACGCACGCACGCCGTCGACCGTCTCGATCACGTTCGCACCAGGCTGGCGCGTGACCAGGATGATGATGGCCGGCTCGCCGTTGAACAGGCCCAGCGTGCGCGTGTTCTCGACACCGTCGACCACCTCGGCCACGTCGGCCAGCCGCACCGCCGAACCGTTGCGCCAGGCCACCACCATCGTCGCGTAGTCGGCCGCGCGGCGCGCCGCCGACTGGGTGTAGATCTGCAAGCGCCGGCCGTCGCCCGAGACTTCGCCCTTCGGCCGGTTCGCGTTGCTGGCCTGAATGGCGGCCCGCACGTCTTCGGTGCTCACCCCGAACTTGTTCAGTGCGAACGGCAGCAACTCCACCCGCACTGCCGGCAACGAGCCACCGCCGATCTCGACATCACCCACGCCCGCGACCTGCGCCAGCCGCTGGCTGACGATGTTCGACACGGCCTCAAAGATCTGGCCCGGCGTCTTCGTTTTCGACGTGAGCGCCAGGATGACGACCGGCGCCGCCGCCGGGTTGGCCTTGCGGTAGGTCGGGTTGCTGCGCAGCGTGGCCGGCAGGTCGACACGCGAGGCATTGATGGCCGCCTGCACCTCGCGCGCCGCGCCGTCGATGTTGCGGCTCAGGTCGAACTGCAGCGTCACACGCGCCGAGCCCGAGCCACTGTTCGAGGTCATTTCGTTGACGCCGGCGATCGTGCCGAGGTGGCGCTCGAGCGGTGTGGCCACGCTCGTGGCCATCGTCTCCGGGCTGGCGCCGGGCAGGCTCGCGCTGACCGAGATCGTCGGGAAGTCGACCTGCGGCAGCGGCGACACCGGCAGCACGAAGAACGCGCCAATGCCGGCGAGCGCCACACCCACGGTCAGCAGCACCGTGGCGATCGGCCGGTGGACGAAGGGGGCGGAGAGGTTCACGGCATGGCCCCCTCCCCCGCTGGGGGAGGGCTGGGGTGGGGGCCGGTGGACGCGCCGGCCACCAGGCCCCCATCCCGGCCTTCCCCCAGCGGGGGAAGGAGTGAACGGGGGCGGCTGCGCTGCCCCAGGCGGTCAAACGCGAGGTAGATCACCGGCGTGGTGAACAGCGTCAGCAACTGGCTCACGACCAGGCCACCGAAGATCGCCAGGCCCAGCGGCCGGCGCAGTTCCGAGCCTTCGCCCCAGCCGAGCATCAACGGCAGCGCGGCGAAGAGCGCCGCCAGCGTCGTCATCAGGATCGGCCGGAAGCGCAGCATCGCCGCCTGGTGGATCGCTTCACGCGCCGGTTTGCCTTCGTTGCGCTCGGCGTCGATCGCGAAGTCGATCATCATGATCGCGTTCTTCTTGACGATGCCGATCAGCAGGATGATGCCGATGATGCCGATCACGCCGAGGTCGTTGCCGGTCAAGATCAGCGCCAGCAGCGCGCCGACGCCGGCCGATGGCAGTGTGGACAGGATCGTCAGCGGGTGCACATAACTTTCGTACAGCACACCGAGCACGATGTAGACGCAGATCACGGCCGCAAGAATCAGCCAGAGCTGGTTGGTGAGCGAGCGTTCGTAGGCGCCCGAAGCGCCGAGGAAAGTCATCGTCACGCTGCTCGGCAGGCCGATGTCTTTCGCAGCCCGGCGCACCGTATCAACCGCGGCCCCGAGCGACACGCCAGGCGCCGTGTCGAAGTTCAAGGTGCTCGCAGGGTACTGCGCCACGTGCGTGATCTGCAGCGGCGCGCGCTGTTCGGTGATGGTGGCGAAGGCCGAGAGCGGGGTTGTCTCGCCCGAACCGGTCTTCAGGTTCAAGGCCCCGAGCGACTGCGCGTTCGTCAGCAGGCCGGGCTTGGCTTCCAGGATCACGCGGTACTGGTTGGTCTCGGTGAAGATGGTCGAGACGATGCGCTGGCCGAAGGCGCTGTAGAGCGCGTCGTCGACTGCGCTCGCGGTGATCGACAGGCGCGACGCGGTGTCGCGGTCGACCGCGATGTAGGCCGCCAGGCCTTCGGCCCCGGCATCGCTGCTGACGTTGCGCACCGTGTCGCTGGCGCTCTGCAAGCGCGCCACGAGCTTGCCCATCCACTCGTTCACCGTGGCGGTGTCGGCGCCTTCGAGCGACACGCGGTATTGCGTCGGCCCGGTCTCGGCGTCGATGGTCAGGTCTTGCGTGGGCTGCAGGTAGAGCGTGACGCCGGGCACGGCTTTCACACGGTCACGCAAGCGCTGCATCGTGTCTTGCTGGTTGCTTCGATCCTGCTTCAGGTTGATCAGCATGCTGCCGGTGTGCAGCATCGTGTTGTTGGCTGCATCCACGCCGATGAAGGAGCTGAGGTTCAGCACTTCCGGGTCTTGCAGGATCGCCTTGGCCGCGTCTTGCTGCAACTGCGCCATGCGCACGAACGAAACGTCTTGTGCTGCTTCGATGCGGGCCTGCAGCTGGCCGGTGTCTTGCGTCGGGAACAGCCCCTTCGGGATCGTGATGTAGAGCAGCACGGTCAGCGCCATCGTCGCCAGCGCCACGATCAGCGTCAGCGCCTGGTGCGCGAACACCCAGTGCAGCGAGCTGTCGTAGCGCTTCATCACGCCGCCGAAGAAGGCTTCGGCACGGGTCGCCAAGGCACTGCGCTCGCGGTCTTTCGGCTCGGCCTTCAACCAGCGCGCCGACATCATCGGCACCAAGGTGAGCGAGACCACGGCCGAGATCAGGATCGTGATCGCCAGGGTGACGGCGAACTCGCGGAACAGGCGGCCGACCACGTCGCCCATGAACAGCAGCGGGATCAACACCGCGATCAGCGAAACGGTGAGCGAAATGATCGTGAAACCGATCTGCGCCGCGCCTTTCATCGCCGCCTGCATCGGCGGCTCGCCTTCTTCGATGTAGCGCGAGATGTTCTCGATCATCACGATCGCGTCATCGACGACGAAGCCGGTGGCGATGGTCAGCGCCATCAAGCTCAGGTTGTTCAGGCTGTAGCCGAGCAGGTACATCGCGCCGCAGGCACCGATCAGCGAGATCGGCACCGCGATGCTCGCAATCACGGTGGCGCGCAGGCTGCCCAGGAACGCGAAGATCACGAGCACCACCATCACGACTGCGAGCACGAGTTCGATCTCGACGTGTTCGACCGACGCCCGGATGCCGGTCGTGCGGTCGGCCAACACCGTCAGGTTCACGCTGCCCGGCAGCGCCTTCTGCAGCTCGGGCAGTCGCGCCTTGATCGCATTGACGGTGGCGATCACATTCGCGCCGGGCTGGCGCTGCACGTTGAGAATGATCGCGGGCTTGTCGTTTGCCCACGCGCCGAGCCGCGTGTTCTCGGCGCTTTGAACCACGTTCGCCACATCGATCATCCGCACCGGCGCGCCGTTCTTGTATGCGACGATCAGGTTCTTGTAGTCACCCGCCGTCAGCAACTGGTCGTTCGCGTTGATCGTGTAGGCCCGCTTCGGGCCGTCGAAGCTGCCCTTCGCGCTGTTCGAGTTGGCGGCCGTGATGGCGGTGCGCAGCGTGTCCAGGCCAATGCCGTAAGACGCCAGCGCCTGCGTGTCGGCCTGAATGCGCACCGCAGGCCGCTGCCCGCCGGCCAGCGACACCAGGCCCACGCCCGTGACCTGGCTGATCTTCTGCGCCAGCCGGGTGTTGACGAGGTTCTGCACTTCGGTGAGTGGCAGCGTGTCGGACGTGACACTGAGCGTGAGCACCGGCGCGTCGGCCGGGTTCACCTTGGCGTAGACCGGCGGCGCCGGCAGGTCGGCCGGCAGCAGCGAACCGCCGGCGTTGATGGCAGCCTGCACCTCCTGCTCGGCCACGTCGAGTGTCTGGCCGAGCGTGAACTGCAGCGTGATGATGGAGACGCCGGCCGCGCTCGTCGAACTCATGCGGTCCAGCCCCGCCATCTGGCCGAACTGGCGCTCCAGCGGCGCGGTGACGGTGCGGCTCATCACCTCGGGGCTCGCGCCGGGGTAGAGCGTCTGCACCTGGATCGTCGGGTAGTCGACCTGCGGCAAGGCCGACAGCGGCAGAAACCTGAAACCGACGAAACCGGCGAGCACGATCGCCACCATCAGCAGCGAGGTGGCGACGGGGCGCAGGATGAAGGGGCGCGATGGACTCATTGCGATGTCCCGCGTGCGAATGGCTCGGAATGGTTCGGCGCCTCGCGGCGGGGGGCACCACCGTGAGCGCAGCGAACGAAGCGAGTTCTGCAACAGGGCCACGAGACCGAGCAGCGCAGGGCAGTCGCCGCTGCGCGGCGACCGCTCCAGCGAAGCGCGTAAGCCTGCGCGCGCGCGCCTTTGCCGCCCAGGAGGTTCATTTGCCGGCAATCACCCACAACAAGCCTCACCGCGCCGCACTCGCAGCCGGCGCAGCATCACCGGCCGCATCAGACGCCCGCCGCCGCCGCTCGCCGAACCCCGCCCCACTGGCCCCGCTCGCAGCACTGGCAGCGCCCGCCGCGAAGGCCCGCCCGCCGCGCCCACGAGCGCCTGAAGCACCTCCCGAAGCGGCGCCCGCCGGCCGGTCCGCCGCGGTCTGAACGAGTGCGCCATCCTTCAACCGGTCGCCACCTTCGGTCACGACGGCTTCGCCCGCCTCGAGCCCGCTTGTGATCGCCACGAACTCCAGGCTCGCTTCGCCACGGGTCACGGTGCGCAGCGCGACGCTGCGATCGTCTTTCAGCACGTAGACAAAATCGCCATTCGGGCCGTGGCGCAGCGCCGTCACCGGCACCACGACCGCGCTCGTGATCGTGCGCAGCAGCAGGCGCACATTGACGAACTGGTTCGGGAACAGGCTGCCCGCGGCGTTCGCGAACCGCGCCTTGGCTTTGACCGTGCCGGTCGTGGTGTCGACGATGTTGTCGAGCGTCGAGAAGCTGCCGGCGTCGAGCTGGCGGGTGCGGGTGCGGTCGAAGGCCGTGACCGGCAATTGCGCGCCTTCGGCCAGGCGCTGCTGCACTTCGGGTACGCGGTCTTGCGGGATCGAGAACAGCACGTCGATGGGCGCGACCTGCGTGATCACGGCCACGCCGCCGGTGTCACCGGCGCCGATGTAGTTGCCGGCGTCGAGTGGCCGCAACCCGACCCGGCCCGACACAGGCGCCACGATGCGCGCGTAGCCCAGGCTCAGCCTGGCAGTGCCCTCGTTCGCACGGTCGATCGTGACTGTGCCTTCAAGCTGCTTGACCAGCGCG
Organism: Burkholderiales bacterium; assembly: GCA_039930465.1. Taxonomy (GTDB): domain Bacteria; phylum Pseudomonadota; class Gammaproteobacteria; order Burkholderiales; family Burkholderiaceae_C; genus LMDS01. The sequence goes on along the minus strand of JBDTTU010000017.1, from coordinate 35,593 downwards.
GCCTGGGTGTCCACGTCTTGCCGGGCGATCGAGTCCTGTTGCAACAGCGTTTGATAGCGCGCCAGCGTGACGCGCGCCGCTTCGAGCTGCGCTTCGTCGCGCACGCGCGCACCCTGCGCTTGCGACAAGGCCATCTGGAACGATTCGGGCGCGATGGTGGCGAGCAGATCGCCCTTCTTCACCATCTGCCCTTCCTTGAACAGCACCTGGGTGAGCACACCTGAGACCTGCGGCCGCACCGTCACGTTGGCGGCCGGCGTCACGGTGCCCAGCGCGTCGATCAGCACCGGAATGTCGGCCTGCTTCGCGCGCGCGATGCCGACCGTGCTGGCCGTGCCGCCGCGCCTGCCACCAGGGCCACCGGGCCCTGCGGCGGCGCCCGCCGTGGCGGATTTCGGCGGGTGCGTGAGGTACCAGGCCAGGCCCCCGAGCAACAACAGCCCGGCGATCGCGATGACGCTGCCGATCCAGCGCCCGCGTGTCGAGACCACCGGCCGCGGCTTGGAAGAAGTGGAAGGTGTCTCGTTGGGAGGCTGGTCCATGGTCTTGAGTTGGTGTTCGGCGGGGCGCAGAGGTGCGTCGATTGTTCCAGCCGGCGCGCGCTCGCGCTGTCGGACGGCGGCCCACGGTGTTGACAGGCCTCGGGCAAGGGCAAACACCATGTTGACGCGCTCTGGCCGGCTCAACTATTCTTTACCGAATTGGTCAGGCCACTTGACCGCAGCGACGCCCGAACTCATTGCGCCATGCCGATCCAGACCATCGAACCCCGCCGCCTCTACCGCCAGATCGCCGACCAGTTGCGCGGCCTGGTCGAACGCGGCGAGTACGAAGTCGGCTCGCGTTTGCCGCCCGAGCGCGACCTGGCCCTGCAGCTCGGCGTGTCGCGCCCTTCGGTGCGCGAAGCGCTGATCGCGCTCGAGGTCGAAGGCCTGGTCGAAGTGCGCATGGGCTCGGGCATCTACGTGCGGCCGCTCGCCGAGGCGAGCGCGCGGCCGGTCAGCGCCGAAGGCCCGCTGGAAACGATCCGCGCGCGCCAACTGATAGAAAGCGAGCTCGCCGCCCACGCGGCAACGCACATGAAAAAGGCCCAGGTCGTCGACCTGAAGAATGCGTTGGCACTGATGCAGCAGGAAGTCGACGCCGGCCACACACCCACGCGGGGCGACCGTCTGTTCCACTTGTGCATTGCCGAAGCGGCCGAGAACTCGGTGCTGCAGCGCGTGGTGGGCGAGCTTTTCGACGAGCGCCACAACCCGCTGTTCGAGCAGCTCGGCAGCCACTTCGAAACCGCCAGCAGTTGGGCAGTGGCCATTCAGGAACACCAGGCCGTGATCGATGCCATCGAGCGCCGTTCGCCCGAAGACGCGCGCGCGGCGATGGCCACGCACCTGTCGAACTCGCACGACCGCTTCACCGTCAACATCGCCCACACGGCAGCCTCGGAAACACCCCCCGCCCCGCGCCGCAGGGCAGCGCGCAAGACCGCCTGACTCATCATCATCAGGAGACAACACGATGACACTCACCTGCAGAATCCACGGCGCCAAAGACCTGCGCCTGGAAGACGACGGCCCGGCCACGCTCGGCGCCACCGACGTTGAAATGAGCCTCGGTGCCGGCGGCATCTGCGGCTCCGACCTGCACTACTACCAGCACGGCCGCGTTGGCGCTTTCGTGGTGCGCGAGCCGTTGATCCCGGGGCACGAAGTCTCGGGCACGGTCGCGCGCATCGGCAGCGGCGTCACGCGCGTGAAAGTGGGCGACAAGGTCGCTATCAACCCGTCGCATGCCTGCGGCCAGTGCGACTACTGCCTCGGCGGCCGGCTGAACCTGTGCCGCAACATGCGCTTCCTCGGCAGCGCCAGCGTGTTCCCGCACGTGCAGGGCATGTTCCGCGAGCGCTTCGTGATGGGCGAACGCCAGCTCACACCGATCCATGAAGACATCTCGCTCGGTGAACTGGCCTGTGCCGAACCGTTGTCGATCGGCCTGCACGCGGTGCACCGCGCCGGCAACCTGACCGGCAAGACCGTGCTCGTGACCGGCGGTGGCACGATCGGCTGCATGAGCGTGATCGCGGCCAAGCTCGCGGGCGCGGCCTGGATCATCTGCTGCGACATCGCCGAGCGGCCGCTCGCGATGGCAAAACAGGTCGGCGCCGACCTTGGCTTGCGCAGCGACCAGGCCAGCGACGCCGAACTGACAGACATCGCCGACGTGTGCATCGAAGCCGCCGGCAGCCCGGCCGCCCTGAACACCTGCCTCAAGGCGGCCCGCCGCGGCGCCCGCATCGTGCAGGTCGGCACGCTGCCGGCCGAAGGCGTGATGTTCCCGGCCAACAGCATCATGGCCCGCGAGCTCGACTACGTGGGCGCGTTCCGCGCCGCGCACGCCTTCGACTGGGCGGTGCAGTACCTGCGCACCCGCCGCGTCGACGTGCGGCCGTTGCTCAGCGCGCAGATTCCCCTGAGCCGCTCACTCGAGGCGTTCGAACTTGCCAGCGACCGGACCCGCAGCACCAAGGTGCAGGTCGTTTGCGGCTGAAACTGATCCCCACACCACAACGGAGACAACCCATGAACAAGACCTTTCTCAAGACCCTGATCGCCGGCGCTGCACTCGCTGCCACCACCGGCGCGTTCGCGCAGACCAAGCTCAAGTGGGCGCACGTGTACGAAACCTCGGAGCCGTTCCACACCGCCTCGGTGTGGGCTGCGGAAGAGATCAAGAAGCGCAGCAATGGGCGCTACCTGATCGACGTGTACCCGGCCTCGCAACTTGGCAAGGAAAACGACATCAACCAGGGTCTGACGCTCGGCACCGTCGACATCATCATCTCCGGGTCAAGCTTCGCGGCGAAGAGCTTCCCGCGCATCGGCGTCACCTACTACCCCTACACCTTCCGCGGTGTAGACCATCTGCTGGCCTACACGAAGAGCGACATCTACCGCGAGCTCTCGAAGGGCTACGAAGAGAAGAGCGGCCACCAGATCATCGCGACCACTTACTACGGCGTGCGCCACACCACCAGCAACAAACCGATCGCCAAGTGCGCCGACATGAAGGGTCTGAAGATCCGGGTGCCCGACGTGCCGGCGTATCTGGCCATGCCGCGCGCCTGCGGCGCCAACACCTCGCCGATCGCGTTCGCCGAGGTCTACCTCGCGCTGCAGAACGGCACCGTCGAAGCCCAAGAGAACCCGCTGACGACCATCGAGGCGAAGAAGTTCTACGAAGTGCAGAAGTACATCGTGCTCACTGGCCACATCGTCGACCACCTCAACACCATCGTCGCCGGTGGCCTGTGGAAGAAGCTGTCCGACGCCGACAAGAAGATGTTCACCGAGGTGGCGCAGGAAGCCGCCGCAAAAGCCTCGGGCGAAGTGGCAGCGCGCGAGAAAGAGCTGGTTGCGGTGTTCAAGGGCAAGGGCATCACGGTGACTGAAGTCGACAAGGAAGACTTCCGCAACACGGTGCTGAAGAACGTCACCTTCGAGTCCTTCGGTTACCAGAAGGCCGACTGGGACAAGATCCAGGCGATCAAGTAAACGCGATGTCTGTCCACGCTGAAGTGGCGCAGCCGCATGCGCCGGTCGAAGTGGCACCGGAAGAACTCGTCAAGAGTTTTTCCGAAGCCGACGTGCACGTCGTCGACCTGCACGGCCACTCGGTCGAAGACTGGGTCTGCTTCGGCTTCTTCTGGATCATGGCCTCGCTGGTGTTCATCCAGTTCTTCACGCGCTACGTGATGAACGACTCGTTCGCGTGGACCGAAGAGCTGGCCGTGTACTGCCTGATCCCGGTGGTGTTCATCGGCTCGGCGGCGTGCGTGCGGCGCAGCCGGCACATCCAGGTGAACATTTTGTACCGCTACCTGCCGAAGCTGCCGGCGCGTGTGCTCTCGACCTTCGTCGACATCGCGCGCACCGTGTTCTTCGGCTATGTGGCCTACCTGGTGGCGCGCTTTGCATTGGCCGTGAACAACGAGCCGATGACAACGATAGATTGGAACAAGAGCCACGTGTACTGGCTCGCGTTCGCCGGTTTCGTGCTGATGTTCCTGCGCTCGGTGCAGGTCAGCGTGATCAACTGGCGGCAGGGCTTTTCCATCCTCGAGCGCCCTGAAGCGTTCGACGGCGTCGAAGAATAAATCGAAAAATACAGGAGCCGAACGTGGCCATTTTGATCGGCGGTTTTCTCGCGCTCATGCTCTTCGGCTTGCCGGTGGCAGTGGCGATGGCGGGCGCCTCGCTTCTTTACGTGCTGATCTCGGGCAGCGTGCCCGACGTGGTGGTGGCGCAGCGCATGATCGCCGGCATCGAATCGTTCCCGCTGCTCGCGGTGCCGTTTTTCATCCTCGCCGGCAACCTGATGAACGTGGCCGGCATCACCGGGCGCATCTACGCTTTTGCGGTGGCGCTGGTGGGCTGGATGCGCGGTGGCCTGGGGCAGGTGAACATCATCGGCTCGGTGATCTTCTCGGGCATGAGCGGCACGGCCATCGCCGATGCCGCCGGCCTGGGCGCGATCGAGATCAAGGCGATGACCGAGCACGGCTACAGCAAGGAATTTGCCGTCGGCGTGACGGCTGCGTCGGCCACACTCGGCCCGATCATTCCGCCCTCGCTGCCCTTCGTGATCTACGGAATGATGGCCAACGTGTCGATCGGCGCGCTGTTCGTGGCCGGTATCGTGCCGGGCCTGTTCATGACGCTGCTGATGATGTTCACGGTGGCCTACTTCGCGCACAAGAACAAATGGGGCGCCGACACGCCTTTCCACTGGGGCCGGCTCGGTTCGGCGAGCCTCGAGATCCTGATCGTGCTCGCCTTCCCGATGGCCGTGTGGCTGATGACGAAAGTCGGCGTTTCGGTCAACATGGCGGCGGGCTCGGCCTTCGTGGTGTTGCTGGCGCTCGACTGGTTTTTCAACTTCGCGGCCGTGATGGCGCTGATGGCGCCGGTCATCCTGATCGGCGGCATGACGATGGGCTGGTTCACACCGACCGAAGCGGCCGTGGCCGCAGTGATCTGGGCACTGTTCCTCGGCCTGGTGCGCTACCGCTCGATGAGCCTGAAGTCGCTGGCGCAAGCCACCTTCGACACCATCGAGACCACCGCGTCGGTGCTGTTCATCGTGACCGCGGCTTCGATCTTCGCCTGGCTGCTCACCACCACGCAGGCGGCGCAGATGCTGGCCGACTGGATTCTGTCGGTCACCAGCAACAAGTGGGTATTTCTGCTGCTGGCGAACATCCTGATCCTGTTCGTCGGTTGTTTCATCGACACCATCGCAGCCATCACGATCCTGGTGCCAATATTGCTGCCCATCGTGCTTAAGCTCGGCATCGACCCGATCCATTTCGGCCTGATCATGGTGCTGAACCTGATGGTCGGCCTGCTGCACCCTCCGCTGGGCATGGTGCTGTTCGTGCTGGCGCGCATCTCGAAGCTGTCGGTCGAGCGCACCACGATCGCGATCCTGCCCTGGCTGGTGCCGCTGCTGGGAGCGCTCGTGGCCATCACCTACATTCCAGCCATCACGATGTGGCTGCCGCGCGTGATGGGTCTGGTCAAGTAGTACGCTTCGTTTTCACAGGAGACTTCAACCATGAGCAAAAGACTCGAAGGCAAGACCGCCTTCGTTACCGCCGCCGGCCAGGGCATCGGCCGCGCCACCGCCGAAGCGTTCGTGCGCGAAGGCGCACGCGTGATCGCGACCGACATCAACGAAGCGCTGCTCGCCGAGCTGGCGAAGAGCACTGGCTGCGAAACGCAACGGCTCGATGTGACCGATGCCAACGCCGTGACGGCTGCCGCCAAGGCCGCCGGCACCGTGAACATCCTCTTCAACGGCGCCGGCTACGTGCATGCCGGCACCATCCTCGACTGCGATGAAAAAGCCTTCGACTTTTCCTTCGACCTGAACGTGCGGGCCATGTACCGCATGAGCCGCGCTTTCCTGCCGGCCATGCTGGCGGCGTTCGAGCAGGGCAAGGGCGGTGGCTCGATCATCAACGTGGCGTCGGTCGCCGGCAGCATCAAGGGCGCGCCGAACCGCTTTGTCTATGGCGCGACCAAAGCGGCGGTGATCGGCATGACCAAGTCGATCGCGGCCGACTTCATCACCCGCGGCGTGCGCTGCAACGCGATCTGCCCGGGCACGGTCGAGTCACCTTCGCTGCGCGAGCGCATGGCAGCGCTGGCGGAATCGACCGACCAGACCATCGAGCAGGCCGAGGCCTGGTTCGTGGCTCGCCAGCCGATGGGGCGCGTGGGCCGAACCAGCGAGATTGCCGCACTTGCGGTCTACCTCGCTTCCGACGAATCGGGTTTCACCACCGGCACCGCGCAGGTCATCGACGGCGGCTGGTCCAACTGAATTCACACTTGCTGAAAGAAAGAAGCTCGAAATGAAACTGCTGCGATACGGCGCCAAGGGCGCGGAAAAACCTGGCCTCATGGACGCACAAGGCGTGGTGCGCGATCTGTCGGGCGAACTGGCCGACATCACCGCCACCACGCTCACGCCGCGCAGCCTGCAGCGCCTGCGCGAACTCGACCCGGCTTCCCTGCCGGTGGTCGCCAACCCGGGCCGCATGGGCCTGCCATGGGCCGGCTGCGGCAAATTCATTGCCGTGGGGTTGAACTACGCCGACCACGCGGCCGAGTCGAACCTGCCGGTCCCGGCCGAGCCAGTCTTGTTCACGAAGACGGTGTCGTGCATGGTCGGTTGCAACGACGCCGTGGTACTGCCGCAGGGCTCGGTCAAGGGCGACTGGGAAGTCGAGCTCGGCATCGTGATCGGCACCAAAGCGCGTTATGTGACCGAAGCCGATGCGCTCAAATTTGTGGCCGGCTACTGCGTGATCAACGACGTGTCGGAACGTGAATACCAGACCGAGCGCGGCGGCACCTGGGACAAGGGCAAAGGCTGCGACACCTTCGGACCGATCGGCCCGTGGATGGTCACCGCCGACGAAGTACCCGACCCGCAGGCGCTGTCGATGTGGCTCGACGTGAACGGCACGCGCCGCCAGACCGGCAATACGAAGACCATGATCTTCGGCGTGGCTCATCTCGTGAGCTACATCAGCCGCTTCATGACGCTGATGCCTGGTGATGTGATCACCACCGGCACGCCGCCGGGCGTGGGCATGGGCGCCAAGCCGACGCCCACGTACCTGAAGCCGGGCGACACGATGCGCCTTGGCATCGAGGGGCTGGGCGAGCAAAGCCAGCGTGTGTTCGCTTGGGACCCGGCGCTCATCGACAACTAAGGCGGCGCGCATCACCATGTCTGACGCTCTCGTCATCCGCATCCACCCGGCCGACGACGTGGTGATCGCGCGGCACCAGCTCGTCGGCGGCACGTCGTTGCCGAGCGAAGGCATCACCGTGATCGGCCTGGTTCCGCCCGGCCACAAGATTTCTGTGCGTGCCATTGCGCAGGGCGCGCCGGTGCGGCGCTACAACCAGATCATCGGCATCGCGAAGCAAGCCATCGCTGCCGGCCAGCACGTGCACACGCACAACCTGGAATTCAACAGTTTCGCGCGCGACTACGCGCCGAGCAGCGGCACGCACCCGACGGCCTTCGTCGACGCGCCGGCCACCTTCATGGGCATCAAGCGCGCCGACGGCCGCATCGCCACACGCAACTACATCGGTGTACTGACTTCGGTGAATTGCTCGGCGACCGTGGCGCGTGCCATCGCCGACCACTTCCGGCGCGACACCCACCCCGAAGCGCTGGCGAAGTACCCCAACGTCGACGGCGTGATCGCGCTCACGCACGGCGCAGGTTGTGCGACCGACAGCAGCGGCGAGCCGCTGCAGGTGCTGCGGCGCACCCTTGGCGGGTACGCCAGACACCCGAACTTCGCGGCTATCCTGGTCGTGGGCCTGGGCTGCGAAACGAACCAGATCTCGGGGCTGATGGAGCAGGAAAGCCTTTCGACCGGCACGCAATTCCACACCTTCAACATCCAGGAAACCGGTGGCACGAAGAAGACCGTGGCGCACGGCATCGAGCTCGTGCAGTGGCTGCTGGAAGAAGCGAACCACGTTACGCGTGAACCGGTGAGTGCGGCTCACATCACGGTCGGTTTGCAGTGCGGCGGCAGCGACGGGTACTCGGGCATCAGCGCCAACCCGGCACTCGGTGCGGCGGTTGACCGGCTGGTGCGCCACGGCGGCACCGCGATCCTGTCGGAAACACCCGAAATCTACGGCGGTGAACACCTGCTGACGCGCCGCGCGGTCACGCCGGCCATCGCCGCCAAGCTGATCAAGCGCATCAAGTGGTGGGAGCAGTACACCGCGCGCAACGACCAGGAGATGGACAACAACCCTTCGGCCGGCAACAAGGCCGGTGGCCTGACGACCATTCTGGAAAAGAGCCTGGGTGCCATCGCCAAGAGCGGCACCACCAACCTGACCGACGTGTTCGAGTACGCGCAACCCGTCACCACCAAGGGCCTGGTCTTCATGGACACGCCGGGCTACGACCCGGTGAGCGCCACCGGGCAAGTGGCCGGCGGCGCCAACCTGATCTGCTTCACCACCGGCCGCGGCTCGGCCTACGGCTGCGCGCCGTCACCGTCGCTGAAACTCAGCACCAACACCGCACTCTGGGTCAAGCAGGAAGACGACATCGACATCAACTGCGGTGAGGTGATCGACGGCAGCGCCAGCATCGATCAGATGGGCGAGCGCATCTTCCGGCTGATGCTCGCCACCGCCTCGGGCGAAAAGACCAAGAGCGAAGTGCACGGCTACGGCCAGAACGAATTCGTGCCCTGGGCGCTGGGCGCGGTGATGTAGTACATGCTTCGCGGCCTCGCCGAGCAACGCTAGGTCGTGATCGCCGCCTCGGGCAAGACCGTCTCCTGGAACGACATGCGCAGCCACCTCGAAGCTCGTTTGGCGAGCAAGGCCGGCGCGCGGCCCCGCACCCGCAAGCTGGCGCGCTGACGGTGCGCACATCCGCGAGATCACTGACGCGATCTCCGTCCTCGAAACCAGGCCGCTATTCGGGCGCCTGGCGGCAAACGATTTGCACGCGTGGGCGGGTGGCCCTTTACCGCTACGTCGCCACGCTCGACACCGTGCTCGTGCTCGCGCTGCGCAGCCAGCGAGAAGCGGGCTATTCACACGACTGACCGAGGCGGGCTCGATAGTCGTCCCGCGTGAGCCGGGCGCGCCCTGCGCCCTCAGGTCTTCGCCGACTTCTTCGTCGCCTTCTTCGCGGCATCGAGGTTCTCGGCCTTCTTCGTCAGCTTCTCGGCGCGCGTCGGCTTGTTGCCCTTGGCGGCGTCCTTCGCAGCCTTGGGCTCCTTCGCGGCCTTGGCGGCCTTCGGTGCCGCGGGCGCCTTGGTCTCTCTCGTCATCCAGGCCGGCTGAGGCTTGGGCGCCCTGGGTTGGGCCTGCAGCACGGCCTTGGCCGCTTTGAGCGAGCGGCGCTCTTCGAGCAAGGCCTGCTCGGCCTCGGAAGCCGGTTGCTCGGCGCCTTGCGAACGGGTGCGCGTCACCATCGCCAGATGAAGCCTCGCGCCGTTTTTCTGGATCTGGTGGGTCAGCGATGCGTTACGGATCGGCATGGGAGTGCTCCGGGTTGGATGGGGGGCCAAATGTAGGCCATGTCGGGCGGCCGTCAAGGTCCCAGCAGCCGTCGACGCGGTCACGGGGCTCGATCTCGGCGTTGATGACCGCACAATGGCGACCCACCCACCGTGCCCCGATCGCGCTCGGACGACTGAATCGCATGGCCACCCTCATCCCGTCGCTAGGCACCTGCGTCTCGCGCATGACCTCCGGCGAACGCCGGCTCGCCGAGCGCCTTGAACAGAAGCTCGACGACGACTACCTCGTCTGGTACGACGTGCCGGTCGGCCCGAAGCAGACACACCCTGACTTCGTCGTCCTGCACCCCCGTCGCGGACTGCTGATCCTCGAAACCAAGCACTGGAAGCTCGACACCATCAGGCGCGCCACTCGGCAGGCCTGGGAGATCATTCCCGATGGCCAACTCAAGGTCGTGATCAACCCGCTGGCGCAGGCACGGCATTGCGCAATTCAAGTGGTGACCGCTCTGGAGCGCGACGCGCAACTGGTTCACTCGACAGGTGCGCATCAGGGCAAGCTGGCCTTTCCGTGGGGTCACGGCGTGGTCTTCACGCAGATCACGCGCCAACAGTTCGACGCGTCGGGCCTGGGCGACGCCATCGAGCCGCACCATACGATCTGCTCGGACGAAATGCCGCAGAACGTGGATGCGGAAGCGTTTCAGCAACGCCTGTGGCACATGTTCCCGCACTCGTTTGGCGGTGTCCTGTCATTGCCGCAGCTGGATCGGGTGCGCTGGATCATGTTTCCCGAGGTGCGGGTACCACCACCGACGCAAGGCGCGCTGTTCGATGACAGCGATCTGAACGCCGAACTGCCCGACCTGATGCGGGTCATGGACCTGCAGCAAGAGCAACTCGCCCGCAGCCTCGGCGACGGCCACCGGGTGATCCACGGCGTGGCCGGTTCGGGCAAGACCATGATCCTGGGCTACCGCGCCGAACATCTGGCGAAGGCGGCCGTTCAGGCCAAGCCGATTCTTGTGCTTTGCTACAACAAGGCGCTCGCCGAGACGCTCGAGTCGGTGATGGCCGCCAAGGGGCTGGCCGCCAAGGTGCACGTTCGCAACTTTCACAAGTGGTGCCGGCAACAACTGGTGGCCTTTGGTCAGCCGCTCCCGGCGCAGGGCGCCGCCATGTTCGAGCAGATGGTCGATAACGTGATCCGTGGCGTCGACCGCAAGCAGATTCCTTCCGGCCAGTACCAGGCGATCCTGGTCGACGAGGGCCACGACTTCCAGCCCGAATGGCTGAAGCTCGTCACTCAGATGGTGGACCCGCTCACCAACAGCCTGCTGCTGCTCTACGATGACGCGCAAAGCATCTACGAGCGCCAGCGCAGCAAGCAGTTCAGTTTCAAGAGCGTCGGCATTCAGGCGCAGGGCCGCACCACGGTGCTGAAGATCAACTACCGCAACAGCCGGCAGATTCTGCAGACCGCCAGCATGATCGCCGCCGACCTGCTGAAGCCCAACGACAGCAGCGAAGACGGCATCCCGTTGTTGCACCCCATCAGCTGCGGCCGTGACGGCCATACGCCGGTGGTGATCCGCCTGCCCAGCGTGCGGGATGAAGCCGTGAAGATTGCCGACCTGCTCAGCGCGGCACACCAGCAAGGCCGGGCCTGGGGCGAGATGGCCATCATCTGCCGCCACTACGCGGTGATGGATGCCTGCGCGGCGGCCCTGCGCCAACGCAAGCTGCCGCACCAGGTGCGCAGAAGTTCTGGCCGCCACGACCCGACGGTGGACGCCATCAAGGTGCTGACCATGCACGCGAGCAAGGGCCTTGAGTTCCCGGTGGTCGCCTTGTCGGGCGTTGGCCAGATGCCCGAAGAAGGGCACAGCGAGGCCGACGAAGCGCGGCTCTTCTATGTGGCCGCAACGCGCGCGACGCAGACGCTGTACATCACGCTCTCCGGCACCGGCGCCTACATGGAGCGGTTCCCGGCCTGATCCGAAGTGCCGCCCGGGTGGCGGTGCCAGTACATTCCACCCCGGCCACTTCCAGCCTCACCCGAACCGTGCTCACCGGCGAACTCCGCAGCCAGAGCGACTGCCTCTGGGACCACGGCGACCCAGATCGAGAGGTGTTTCTCTTCGACGGGGCCTGGGGAACATGCCATTCCGCGGTGCGGTGGCTGTTCAGCCCAAATTGTCCAAGGCCGGCGGGTGGTACAACAGCGGCCGGCATTCGCCCTGAATCGGGGTGCGGAGCCTCCCCACCATCAACCCGGAAAGACCATGAGCGCAGACAAAGACCGCGGCATTCGCAGAGTGAAGCAGAAGCGGGCCAAGGACAAGAAGAAGCAAGCCAAGCAGCAGCCCAAGCCGGCCACCCCCGCGTCCAAGTAAGCAGCTGCCAGCGGGCCCGCCTCAGGCGCGGCCCACTGAGGCGCTCGGCAGCCTCGAACGTTTCAGGTTCAGCAGGTTGCCCAGCAGGATCAGCACCGTGCCGGCCACGGTGAACATGTCGACACGCTCGGCATAGACCAGCCAGCCCGCCAGTGCCATCAGCGGCACGCGCAAAAAGTCCATGGGCACGACCGTGGTGGCGTCGGCATGGCGCAGCGCGCGCGCCATGCAGTAGTGCGAGAACGTGCCGCAGAACGCGATCAGCAGCACCCAGGCCCACACGCCGACCGACGGCCAGCGCCACGTGAAGAGTGCCGGCAGCGCACCGATGATCGACTGGAACACCAGCATCCAGAAGATGATGACCACCGCACTGTCGGTGCGCGTGAGCGATTTGGTCAATGTCACCGAGACCGCGAAGCCGACCGCCGCAGCGAGCGCGATCGCCTGGCCCGCACTCAGCCCGGCCGCCGAGGGCCGCACGATCAGCGCCACGCCGACCAACCCGAGGGCGACGGCGAGCGCTTTCCACACATTCAAACGTTCGCCGAGAAAACTCACGGCGAGGCACGCGGTCCAGATCGGCATCGTGAACTCGAGCGCCACCACCTGCGCCAGCGAGATCAGCGTGAGCGCAACGAACCAGCCGTACTGCGCCGCGTAATGCACCGTGTTGCGCGCGGCGTGATGCCACAGGCGCGTGCTGCGCATCGCACTGAACCCCCCGCTGGCGCGCACCAGCGGGTAGAGCAAGACCAGGCCGATCAGCGAGCGCAACTCCATGATCTGGAAGACCGCGAGCTCGTGCGAAGCCTGGCGGCCGGCGACAGCGATCACGACCATGAGCGACAGCCAACCGGCCACCCAGAGGGCGGCTTTTGGCACGGAGGGATCAGGCTGCATCCCCCGAGACTAGCCGATCACTCTGAGCCTTTCAGCGCTTCGGCCACCGTGTCGCGCAATGGCGTCGTGGCGCGGCCGATCAGCGCGCTGAGTTGCCGGCTGCCATCGAACAGGCCGCCCTTGGACGCGCCCGTGTCGGAATCGGCCAGCATCGCGGCCAAAGGCTGCGGCAAGCCGACGCCGACCAGCGCGGCCTGGTAGTCGGCTTCGGGCAGGTTCTTGTACACGACCGCCTGGCCCGATTGGCGCGCGATCTCGGCCGCGAATTCAGCGAGCGTGTAAGCGGAGTCGCCCGCCAGTTCGTAGACCCGACCGGCCTGGCCTTCATTTGTCAGCACCGCAGCCGCGGCAGCGGCATAGTCGGCACGCGCAGCCGAAGCGATGCGGCCGTCGCCGGCACTGCCGATCACGGCGCCGTGCGCCAGCGCTGCCGGCACCGAGGCCGCGTAGTTTTCCGTGTACCAGCCGTTGCGCAGCAGCACGAAGGGCAGACCCGAGGCTTTGAGCATCGACTCTGTTTCCTTGTGCTCGAGCGCCAGGCCAAGCGGTGAGGTGTCGGCGTGCAGCAGGCTGGTGTAGGCGACCAGCGTAACCCCGGCACGCATCGCGGCGTCGATCACGGCGCGGTGTTGCGCCACGCGCTGGCCAACCTCGCTCGACGAGATCAGCAGCAGCTTCTGCGCCCCGGCAAGCGCGGCGTCGAGCGCGGCCGGTCGGGTGTAGTCGGCCTGGCGAACCTGCACGCCCAGCGCGACCAGATCGGCCGCTTTCGCGGGGTCGCGCGCCAGCGCTACGATCTGGCCCGCAGGCACGGTCTGAAGGAGTTTCTGGATGACGAGCCGGCCGAGTTGGCCCGTGGCGCCTGTGACGACGATCATGATGATGCCCTTGCGAAAGATGAATGAAGGCGTGCAGAATAGCGCTCATACTTACTTTTCGTAAGTACGCACCCAAAGGTAAGTAGTCAATGGCCACACGCACCCGAACCACCTCCTTGTCGGGCAAAGCCAGGCGCGGCGAACTGATGTCGCCCGACTGCCCTTCGCGTGAAGTGCTCAAGCACGTGACGAGCCGCTGGGGGGTGTTGCTGCTGGTGGTGCTGATGGACGGCGTTCACCGCTTCAGCGACCTGCGCCGCAAGGTCGGCGGGGTCAGCGAGAAGATGCTGGCGCAAACGCTGAAGTGGCTCGAGGCCGACGGCTTCGTGCACCGCGAATCCTTCGCCAGCGTGCCGCCGCACGTGGAATACACGCTCACGCCGCTGGGCCGGCAGGTCGGCAAACGCGTGGAAGCGCTGGCCGACTGGATCGAGAGCAGCCTGCCTAACATCCTCGACGCGCAGCGGGCCAGAAGCCTGGCGGCGAAGCGCGTGGCGCCTGGCGTGCAACGGCACCGTACGGTCTGACCATGTCGTCACCGCAGACCACTCCGGCGCGTTACGCGCCCACCGCCATCCGCTGGCTGCGCGCCTTCTGGCCCGAACCGATCAGCATCGACTGGCGCGAGCGGTTGCGCGTGGTCGTGGGTGCCACGCTGGGCATCGGCATCACCGCATACCTTTGCCATGCGTTCGGCCTCACCGCGTCACCGGCCTGGCCGTGGCTGGTGGCGCCGCTGGGCGCGAGCGCGGTATTGGTGTTCGGTGTGCCGGCCAGCCCGCTTGCGCAGCCCTGGGCCGTGGTCGGTGGCAACACGCTCTCGGCACTGGTCGGCGTGCTGTGTGTGCGCTGGGTCGGCTCGCCCGAACTGGCCGCGGCGCTTGCGGTGGGTGGCGCCATCGGCCTGATGTTCGCGCTGCGCTGCCTGCACCCGCCCGGCGGCGCATCGGCGCTGCTGGTGGCGTTGACCGGCGTGTCGGACCCGGCCTTCGCGCTCTACCCGGTGCTCGCCAACTCGCTGCTGCTGATGCTGGCCGGCGTGGCCTACAACAACATGACACGGCGCGCCTACCCGCATGCGCTGCGCCCGTTGGCCGAGACTGTGCACGACGGCGACGCCGAGGCCGAGGCGCTCGACGAGGCGCTGGGTGCGGTGCTGGCGCGCTACAACCAGGTGCTCGACATCAGCCGCGACGACCTGAAGGCGCTGCTCGAAGACACCCAGCTGCAGGCCTACCAGCGCAAGCTGGCCAACCTGCGTTGCGGCGACATCATGTCGCGCGAGCTCGTCACGGTGACGCGCGACACCGCGCTGGCGCAAGCCTGGGCGCTGTTTCGCGAGCACCGCATCAAGGCGTTGCCGGTGGTGGGGCCGAACGGCCAGATCGTCGGCATCGTGACGCCGGCCGATTTCATCCGCACGGTCGAGCCCGAGAGCGGTGACGGCTTCGACGTGCGGCTGCGCGAGCTCACCGGCTGGGCGCGCGGCCCGGCCGGCGACCGGCCGCTGATCGTCGGCCAGATCATGACGCGCCAGGTGCGCGTGGCCAGCGTGAACCGCCACCTGGCCGAGTTGATCCCGCTGTTCGGCAGCACCGGCCACCACCACATTCCGGTGATCGGCGAAGGCGACCGGCTGGTCGGCATCATCACGCAGTCGGACGTGGTGGCCGCGCTGTCGCGCTCGGGCGCGGGCTGACGGATTTCCGCCTCAGCCGACGAAACTCTGCAGCGCCCGCACCAGCGTCTCACCGTCGGTGAGCGCCACGAACACAATACCGGCGAGCGCGCCGCCCAGGTGCGCGTCGTGGTTGATGCGCCCGCTGTTCTGGCGCGAAGCGTAGTAGGTGTACGCCAGGTAGGCCAGCGCGAACAGCGGCGCCGGAATCGGCACCGGGATCGGCAGGATGAAGATCGAAGACTGAGGAAAGTACAGGATCGACGCGAACAGCACCGCGAGGATCGCGCCGGACGCGCCCAGGCTCTGGTAAGCCGGGTTGTGGCGCTGCTTGACCCAGGTGCCGAAGTCGCTCACCAGCAGGCCGAAAAAATACAAGGCCAGGAACTTCGGCGTACCGATGCGGCGTTCGAGCGAAAACGCAAAAGCCCAGAACGTGAAGGCGTTGAACAGCAGGTGCGGCAGGTCGGCGTGCAAAAAGGCGCTGGTGATCGGCGTGAGGTACTGCCGATTCGGCAGCAGCCAGTGCGGGCGGAACAGGTTGCGCTCGAGAAACGCCGGCGCCATGTACAGGCCGATCAGGCTGACGACCACGATCGTGGCGAGCAGCAGCGTCGCAGCGGGCGCTCCGGCGGCAAAGGCCAGGGTTTCTTCCACACGGTCTCACTTTCTTTTTGGCGGGGATCGGCCGTCCTGCGCGCTTGCGTGCTGCGCGCACGAACGCGGGCCGGTGCACGGCCCGGAGTCTGGGGCAAACTCTGCGCTTGCAACAGGCAACTGTGCCCGGATGCCGCCACCGGCGGGCGGCGTGGCACCAAGGAACAAGACGATGTGGATCCTGACCGTGGCGCCGCGAGGCAGCAATTTCTACGAAGCCGACTCGCAAACCGGCAACAAGGCGTTGATCTCCGACACCTGCGAAACCGTGATCTTCGCGCGCTCGCAGGGCACCGACGGTCACCAGCTCGTCGCGCAGCGCGGGCGTGACACCTTCCTCGTCGGGCCGGCGCCGGTGCGTGGTGTCACGAGCGACATGGAAGCGCAGTTGGCCGACGTCGCGAAACGGCTGGGCGCCGTCATCCTGGCCTGATCGGCGGGGCCTGGCGGCCGGGCCGCTCGATGCGCGCGGCGTAGAGCTTGACGAGCCGCCGCGCCGTCAGCCTGAGCTGCACCCGCAACGCGGCCGGGGCCAGCACTTCGGCGTCGGCCCCGAGGTTGATGAGCTGGTTCGCCGCATGCGCCACCGACTCGATCGGCACGCTCACACGCAACCAACCGCCTCGGTCTTTGACCGCGCTGAGATCGGCCGCTTCGGCCACGGCCGTGCTGATCTCGCGCAGCAGCCGCAAGCCACGCGGCGACACGCGCAAGGTCGCGCTCTCGTTGTACACACCGGTCTCGAAACGGCGTGTCGATTCCTGCCAGTAGGCGGCCAGATCGAAGCCCCGCGGCACGTTGAAGTGCTGCTCCAAGGTCGTCAACGCCAGAATGTTCGAGACCCGGTAGGTGCGCGGTGCCGCACCTGGCCCGGTGCGCGCCGCCAGGTACCAGATGCCGGCTTTCAGCACGAGGCCGAGCGGCTCCACGTCACGCTCGCGCACGCCGTTCCAGCTCTCGTATCGGATGTGCAGGCGGCGCGCGCGCCAGACCGCGTCGGCCACTGCGCCAAGGTGTTCGGTGCGCGCGGCGCTGTGGAACCAGTCGACCGCGTCGAGGTGGAAACGCGCGTTCACGTGCTGTGCATCGGCCTGCCATTCCGGCGGCAAGGTGGCCAGCACCTTGAGCCGCGCCGAAGCCACTGCGTCGCCGAGGCCGAGTTCGGCGGCCGGGCCGGCGAGGCCTGAAAGAAACAGCGCACGCGACTCGGGCGCCGTCAGCCCCGTCAGGCGTGTGCGCCAGCCTTGTTGCAGCCGGAAACCGCCCAGGCGCCCACGGTCGGCGTACACCGGCACGCCGGCGGCGCTGAGCTGGTCGATGTCGCGGTGGACCGTGCGCACCGAGACTTCCAGCTCGGCGGCGAGCGCCTGCGCGCTCATGCGGCCGCGCGCCTGCAACAGCATCAGGACGGAAAGCAGACGGCTGGCTTGCATGCCTGCAGTCTGGCAGAAATACATGACATGCCTTGGCATGTATGGAGGCGCAGGATGCCCGCACTCGAACTGCCCTCGATCCTTTCACCATGCCGACGCCCACCGAACCCCGCCACCCCGTTGTCGAACTGCGCCAGTACACGCTGCACCCGGGCCAGCGCGACACGCTGATCGAGCTCTTCGACCGCGAATTCATCGAAACGCAAGAAGCCGTCGGCATGGCGGTGCTGTGCCAGTTCCGCGACCTCGACGACCCGGACCGTTTTGTCTGGCTGCGCGGTTTCCAGGGCATGGCCGCGCGGGCCGAAGCCCTCGCCGCTTTCTACGATGGCCCCGTGTGGCGGGCCCACCGCGACGCGGCCAACGCGACGATGCTGGATTCCGACAACGTCTTGCTGTTGCGCCCGGCGAGCACCCACACGTCGATGCCGATTGACGCCTGGCGCCGAGGCACAGCGCCGGCCGGCGCGGCGGTGGCGCTCGTGTGCCCGCTGACGGCGGTTCCGGACGCGCACGTCGTCGCCGCCTTACTGCAGGCCTGGTTGCCGCTGCTCGCGCGCCACGGCGGCACGCTCGCCGGCTGCTGGGTCAGCGAGAACAGCGCCAACAGCTTCCCGCGCCTGCCGGTGCGCGAAGGCGAACAAGTGCTGGTCGCGCTCGCGCGCTTCGGCGAGCGCGAAGGCTGCGACCGGTTCGCCACCGCATTGAAGGCGTCGCCAGACGGGTTCGACCGTGCCGGCGCCGACACCGGCGCGGCGCTCATCGCGCCAGCCCAGGTGCTTCGGCTCGCCCCGACAACGCGTTCACGCTTCTGAAAGGAACACGCTCATGACCCCCACCCGTTTCGTCGGCCGCCGCGGCGACTTCGACTTTCTGCTCGGCCAGTGGCAGGTGCACAACCGCCGGCTCCAGCAACGCCACGCCGGCTGCACCCTCTGGGACGAATTCCCGGCCACGATGCAGGCCCAGGTGATGTTCGACGGGGCGGTGAGCGTGGACGAGATCACGTTCCCGAGCCGAGGCTTTGCCGGCATGACGCTGCGCACGCTCGACCCGGTGGCGCAGCGCTGGTCGATCTACTGGATCAACAGCGCGAACGGCCGGCTCGAGCCGCCGGTGCACGGCGGTTTCGACGGCGCGCGGGGCGAGTTCTTCGGTGACGACACCGACAACGGCCGCGCGGTGCGGGTGCGCTTTGTCTGGACCCGCCTCGGCCCCGACGCCGCGCGCTGGGAGCAAGCTTTCGCGCTCGAAGGCGGCGCCTGGGAAGCGAACTGGTTGATGGAACTGCGCCGGGGTCAGGCAGATTCCGCGGCCCGCATCGCTTCGTCCCAGAGCCGCTTGGGCACATAACCCGTCAGCCGTTCGAGCGTGAGGTCGATGAATTCATCGACGAGTGCGTGGCCCACGAAAGGCAGCACGTCGGCGGTAGCGTCGCCGCCGATGCCCAGCAGGTGCTGCACCGCTTCGACGGTATGGCGGTAGGGGAACACCTCGTCCAGCTTGCCGTGGAACAAGTGCAGTGTCGTGGCCGCGGCAGCACGATCGGGCAATTCGGCGAAGCGGCCGGCGATGGCCACCACGCGGCCGGCACACGCGGTGTCGCTGCGGGTCGCCTCCAGCGCCATGATCGCACCCTGCGAAAAGCCGATCAGCGCGGTGGCCACCGGCCCGAGGCCGGACACCGCCTGCCAGTGCGCGACCGCCCGCTGGAACGCCGGCAGCGCTTCGCTCACACGCGGCGCGAAGTTCGCGTCGTCGATGCCGCGGATCGACAGCCACTGGAAGCCCTGGCCCCCATCGGCGGGCAGAGGCGCGGCCACGCTGACCACGAAGGCGCTCGGAAACTGCCGCGCCAGCCGCTCGCCAAGCGTCTGCATGGCCTGCGGCGTCTGGGCCAGGCCGTGAAACAGCAGCACCAGTTGTTCGGCCTGCCCCCCAGGTTGTTGGATCACGATCGATTCGGTCACGGAACTCTCACCCTTGAATGGAACACCGACACGCTGTTCCCACACGACTGTATTCTGGTGTGGATTGAAGCCTCCCTCGCCCCCTCAGGGCATCCGCCGATGACCACTCGACCCTTGTTCACGTGCCTGCGCCGCCTGTTGCTGCCACTGCTGTGCGCCGCCGCGTGGCCATTGCAGGCCGCCGAGAGTGGCACGCCCGAGAACCTGCTGATCGTGCTGCTGCGCGACGAAGCGGCCGAATACGAACACGGCAACGGCGTGGAGCGCGACGGTGCGCGTGCCGTCGCACTCTACTGCCGGGCGGCACGACTGGGCGACACCGTATCGCAGTTCAACCTGGGCTGGATGTACACCAACGGCCGTGGTGTGGAGCGCAACGATTCGCTTGCCGCCTTCTTCTTCCACGCCGCCGCCGAGCAGGGCATGGAACAGGCCATCCGCATGCTCAGCACCGTGGGCGGGCCCACCACCGACGTGCCCGACTGCATGCGCGAGCCGGCGCCGCCGAAACCCCGCGTCGTGGCCGCCACACCGCGCGCGGCCCCGCCGGTGCCGGTGATCGCCGCCCCGCATTCGATTGCCGAGCTGGTGAAGAAGATCGCGCCCGAATACCGTGTGCCAACGCAGCTGGTGCTGGCGATCATCCAGGCCGAGTCGAACTTCGACATCGTGGCCCTGTCACCCAAGAACGCCAAAGGGCTGATGCAGCTCATCCCGGACACTGCGGCGCGTTTCAACGTGCGCAACCCCTACGACCCGGCGCAGAACATCCGCGGCGGCACGGCTTACCTGCGCTGGCTGCTGGCCTACTTCGAGGGCGACGTGACCCTGGTGGCCGCGGCCTACAACGCCGGCGAAGGCACGGTCGAGCGTTACCGCGGCGTACCGCCCTACGTGGAGACACGCGCCTACGTGCGGAAGATCGTCGACGCGGTGGGCGCGCTGGTGCAGCCTTTCGACGGCAGCGCCACCAAACCGTCGGCGCAGATGCCGTTGCTGCGCGCGCCACGGCTCGCGAAGTGAGCGCGAAGGTATAAACGGGTTGTGAACAACATTCTCATCCTCGGTGGTTCCGGCTTCGTCGGTCGCAGCGTCTGCGACAAGCTGGTCGAGCGCTCGGGCGGCGCCGGCGGGCAAATCGTGGTGCCGAGCCGCCGGCCGGCGCGCGCCAAGCACCTGCAACTGCTGCCGACCTTGCGGGTGGTGCAGGCCGACGTACACAGCGCGACCGAACTGCAGCGGCTGGTGGAAGGCGCCGACGCGGTGATCAACCTCGTGGCGGTGCTGCACGGCAGCGAAGCCGAGTTCAGGCGTGTGCATGTCGAGCTGCCGCAGAAGCTGGCTGACGCCTGCCACGCCGCCCGGGTGCGCCGGCTAGTGCACGTGAGCGCGCTCGGCGTGGGCGAAGCGGCACCCAGCCGCTACCTGCGCTCGAAGGCAGCCGGCGAAGCCGCGCTGAAGGCGGCGAACCTGGACCTGACGATCCTGCGGCCCTCGGTCATCTTCGGCGAACACGATCGTTTCACGAACCTGTTCGCCACGCTGCAGGCCGTGGCACCGTTCGTGCCGCTCGCCGGTGCGCAAGCGCGCTTTCAGCCGGTGTGGGTGCAAGACGTGGCGGCGGCGATCGTGCGTTGTCTCGATACGCCCGCCAGCATCGGCCAGACCTTTGAATGCACCGGGCCCGAGGTGTTCACGCTGCAGCAGATCGTCGAATCGGTCGGGCACTGGTCGGGGCACGAGCGCTGGGTGTTCGGCCTGCCCGACGCGGCCGCGCACGCCCAGGCCTTCCTGATGGAGCTGATGCCGGGCACGCCGCTGATGTCGCGTGACAACATCGACTCGATGCGCGTGCCCAACGTGGCGGGTGGCCAGTTGCCCGGCCTCGCTGCGCTGGGCGTCGATGCAGCGACGATGGCCAGCGTGGTGCCCGGCTACCTCAGCGCCGGGCGCGGCCTGGCTCGGCTCGACGGCTGGCGCGCCAAGGCGCGGCGTTCTTGAGCGGCTGGCGATGAACGTGTTCCAGCAAATCTTCGCCGGACTGGTGCTCGCCACCTGCGCGCTGCTGCTGCTGCGCATGGTGATCGGCGACCGGCGGCGTTACCGTTTTGACGCCGCCGCGCGCCGCCTGTGGTCCACGCTGCGGCGCTTCGGCCTCGCCCTGCACCGAAAGCTGCTGTCGCTCTGGCACTGGCGCGCTTCGCGGCGCCAGGCCGCAGAGGCCGCCGAAGAAGCGATCCGCCGCGCGCGCAGCGCCGAAGGCTCATGGGACGGCAACGTCTACAAGCCCAAGACTTTCCGCAAGCCGCCGCGCGACAAGATGCACTGATGACGCGCGAACCCGAACGCTGGAGCGCCAGCGCAGGCACGCGCGACGTGGTGCGGCTCGACATCCCGGCCGACGCGCAGCGCGAGCGCACGTTCGAAATCTACTGCCGCCTCGTTGTCAGCAACAAGGCCGCTCGCCTTGACGCGACGCACGCGATGCGCGTGCTCGTCGACGGCGCGCTCGAATGGTCCCGCGCCATGCCCACGCACGTGGGCGGCGAAGATTCGCTCGACCTGCGCTTGCGCCGCAGCGTGCCGGTGGGCCGGCCGCTCCGGCTGAACGCAAGTTGCGAACTGCGCGGGGCGCAGCGGGTGAGCCTGTCGATCAGCGCCGAAGAAGAGTGAGCATCCCTGGCACCGGCATCAGCCGCGCAGCGTGCGGTTGAACAACGCCAGCGTGCGCTCCCACGCCGCCTTCGCGGCCTTGTCGTCGAAGCGCGGCGTCGTGTCATTGTTGAAACCGTGCTGCGTGCCGGGGTACTTCACGGCTTCGAACTTCACGTTCGCGGCCTTCAGCGCGGCTTCATAGGGCGGCCACATCGCGTTGATGCGCTCGTCGCTGTCGGCGAACACGATCAGCAGCGGCGCCTTGATGCCCGCCACCTTGTCGAGCGCCGGTGCGGCGCCGTAAAACGGCACGCCGGCGCCAAGTTCGGGCCAACGTGTGGCCAGCATGTTGACCACACCGCCGCCGTAGCAGAACCCCACCGCGCCGACCTTGCCGTTGCCGCCGGCCACGCCTTTCAGCCAGGCCGCCGCCGCCACGAAGTCTTCTTGCGTCTTCGGCTGGTCGAGCTTGCCGAACAGGTCGCGCGCCTTGTCTTCGTCGCCGGGGTAGCCGCCGAGCGGGAACAGCGCATCGGGCGCGAAAGCGATGAAGTTGTCGAGCGCCAGGCGCCGCGTGATGTCTTCGATGTGCGGGTTCAGCCCGCGGTTTTCGTGAATCACCAGCACGGTGGGCAACGGGCCGCTCGCGTTGGCAGGCCGCACCAGGTAAGCGCGCGCCTTGCCATAACCCTTGGGGGAGGCGAATTCGACCATTTCGCCCTTGATGCGCGGGTCGGCGGCCGGCACCTGCTGCGCTTGCGCAAACTTCGGGCTCAGCGCTTCGAGCAAGCCGGCGGCGGTGAGGCCGCCGACCGCGAACTTCGCCGCGCCGTCGAGAAAGCCGCGCCGGTCGATGCCGCCGTGCACGTACTTGTCGAACAGGCGCAGAACCTCGGGGTCGAAGTCGTTGGCACTCAGGTTGGGTTTCTGGCCGGCCATGCAGTTGCTCCTGGTTTGAACGATCCGGCGTTGTACCGGAACGTTCGAAACAGGGTCTTGCAGCCATAAACTCGCAGGCCCGCTGCCTGGACCTCGACATGAAGATCACCAACGCCAAAGTCATCGTCTGCTGCCCCGGCCGCAACTTCGTCACGCTGAAGATCGAGACCGACGAAGGCCTGACCGGCATCGGCGACGCCACGCTGAACGGCCGCGAACTCGCCGTCGCGGCCTACCTCACCGAACACGTGATCCCGTGCCTGATCGGCCGCGACGCACACCAGATCGAAGACATCTGGCAGTACCTGTACAAGGGCGCGTACTGGCGCCGCGGGCCGGTCACGATGAGCGCGATCGCCGCGGTCGACACGGCGCTCTGGGACATCAAGGCCAAGGCCGCGAACCTGCCGCTCTATCAACTGCTCGGCGGCAAGAGCCGAACCGGCGTGATGGTCTACGGCCACGCCAACGGCAGCGACATCGAACACACCGTCGACGAGGTGCTGCGCTACAAGGCCGAAGGTTACAAGGCGATTCGTGCGCAGAGTGGCGTGCCGGGGCTGGAGAAGGTCTATGGCGTGGGCCGCGGCAGCATGTTCTACGAACCGGCCGATTCCGACCTGCCGAGCGAGCACGACTGGTCCACGAGCAAGTATCTGACCCACACGCCGAAACTGTTCGAAGCGGTGCGCAATGCGGTCGGCGACGACATCCACCTGCTGCACGACGTGCACCACCGCCTCACACCAATCGAGGCCGGGCGCCTGGGCAAATCGCTCGAACCGTTCAACCTGTTCTGGATGGAAGACGCCACGCCGGCCGAGAACCAGGAAGCGTTCAGGTTGATCCGCCAGCACACGACCACGCCGATCGCGGTCGGCGAAATCTTCAACACGATCTGGGACTGCAAGGCGCTGATCGAGAACCAGCTGATCGACTACATCCGCGCAACCGTCGTGCATGCTGGCGGCATCACGCATCTGCGGCGAATCGCCGACCTCGCATCGCTCTATCAAGTACGCACCGGCTGCCACGGCGCGACGGATTTGTCGCCGGTGTGCATGGGCGCGGCACTGCACTTCGACCTGTGGGTGCCGAACTTCGGCATCCAGGAATACATGCGCCACACCGATGAGACCGACGCCGTCTTCCCGCATGCCTACACCTTCAACGACGGCATGCTCTACCCCGGCGATGTGGCGGGCCACGGCGTCACGATCGACGAAACACTCGCTGCCAAGTACCCGTACCAGCGCGCCTACCTGCCGGTGAACCGGCTGCAGCACGACGGCACGCTCTGGAGCTGGTGAGGTGGTGATGCAGCGGCTGCACCCCGACACCTGCCCGGCGCCGTACGCACGCGCTCGTCTGGCGCAAGGCATCGTGCACCTCGGTGTCGGCGCGTTCCAGCGCGCCCACATGGCGCAGGCAACCGAAGCAGCAATGCTGGCCACCGGCGATTTGCGCTGGGGCATCACCGGCGTCTCGCTGCGCAGTGCCGAGACCCGCGACGCGCTTGCGCCGCAACAAGGCCTGTACACGCTGGCAATCCGCGATGCCGACGAATACGGAACGCCGCGTGAACAGTTGCAGGTGATCCACTGCCTGACGAGCTTGCTGGTCGCGCCCGAAGACCCGGCCGCCGTGACCGAGTTGATCGCCGGCCCCGCCACCCGCATCGTCAGCCTGACCGTCACCGAAAAGGGCTACCTCGACACGAACCCCGGCAGCACGCTCGACGTGCTCACGCGCGGGCTGTCGCTGCGCCAGGCGCGCGGCGCAACGCCGCTCACGCTGATGTCGCTCGACAACCTGCCGAGCAACGGCGAGCTGCTGCGCGAACGGCTCCTGGCCCACGCCCACGGCGTCGCTGCAGAACTCGCACGCTGGATCGAAACCCACTGCACCTTCCCGTGTTCGATGGTCGACCGCATCGTGCCGCGCACCACCGACGCCGACCGCGAGCGCATCTCGGCGCACCTCGCCCTTCAAGACGCCTGGCCAGTCGTCGGCGAGCCGTATTTCGACTGGGTCATCGAAGACAACTTCGCTGCCGGACGACCCGAGTGGCAGCACGGCGGCGCACGTTTCGTCGACGACGCCAAGCCCTTCGAGACCCTGAAGCTGCGCATGGTCAACGGCGCGCATTCGACGCTCGCCTACCTCGGCGCGATGGCCGGCTGGCAAACCGTCGACCAGGCGATCGCGGTGCCTGCGATGCGCCGCTACCTCGATGCGCTGATGCGTGAGGAGATCGCGCCGACGCTGCCCGCGCTGGCCGGCCTCGACCTCGACGCCTACCGCTCTGGCTTGCTGCAGCGCTTTGCCAACCCCGCACTGCAGCACAAGACCCACCAGATCGCCATGGACGGCTCGCAGAAGCTGCCGCAGCGCCTGCTCGGCACCGTGCGCGACCGGCTCGCGGCAGGCGCCCCGATCGACGGCCTGGCGCTGGCGGTCGCCGCCTGGTTGCACTACCTGCGCGGCGTCGACGAACTCGGCGCCAGCCACACCGTCCAGGACCCGCTGGCCGCCACGCTCGCGGCCGAGCTTTCACGCGCCGAGGCCGCTGGCTCGTTGCAGGCCAGCGTGGCCCTGTTCACGTCGTTCGCGCCAGTCTTCGGCGAGCTGGGTCGCGAGCCGCGTTTCGTCAGCCATGTGGCGCTGCAGTTGGCCAGCCTCAGACAACGCGGCGTGCTCGCCACGCTCGAAGCCTTGCCCTGACGGCGCCCCGACTTCGGGGATGACGCTGAGGGCAGCCGCGTCCCTAGAATTGCAGAGCACCGCCTCCGGTGCATCGCTTGGACTCGATGAACCTTGTTTCCCGGCCAGACGCGCCGCACGCCGCCCCGCGAGCCGACACCCCGAATCCAGCAGACCCTGATCTGCAGGCGCTCTGGTCCGTTCGCCTGTTCGGCGGCCTGGGCTTGAGCGACGGCACCCAGCACATCACCCGCCTGCCGAGCCGCGCTGTCACCGCGCTACTTGCACGCCTGGCGCTCGCGCCCGACCGTGCGCACTCGCGAGAAGAATTGATCGAGCTGCTGTGGCCCGGCGTGGCGCTCGACATCGGGCGCAACCGGCTGCGCCAGGCCTTGTCGACGCTGAAAGGCATTCTCGAGCCGGCCGGCCGGCTGCCGCCTCAGCCGGTGTTGCTGGCCGACCGCATCAGCGTGCGGGTCGTGCCCGGCGGCCTGAGCTGCGACGCCACCGGCTTCGAACGCGCCGCGCGCGCCGGCCACGCCGCGGCAGCGCATGCGCTGTACCGCGGCGAGCTGCTGCCGGGCTATTACGACGACTGGATCGACGAAGAACGTTTGCGCCTGGCCACGCTGCACGAGCGCTTGGCGGATGCACCCGCAACCGAGCCTGCGCACGCAGCAACGCCGGCCGCGCCACCCGCCACGGCCGCCTCTAGCAGCGCCCGCATCTCGTTGCCCACCTACCTCACGCGGGTGTTCGGCGCCGACGAACAAGCAGCGCGGCTGCGCGGCCTGGTGCTGGCGCACCGCCTCGTCACGCTGATCGGCCCGGGCGGCAGTGGCAAGACGCGCCTCGCGGTCGAGATGGCGCATTCGCTGCGCGACAGCGCCGGCTGGCCGATGCCGGCGTCGGAAGCTTTGCTGCCGTTCGACCTGATCGCGTTCGTGCCGCTGGCCGCTTGCAGCACGCGCGCACAGGTCTGCGACGCACTCACCAGCGCACTGCAGATCGCACCGCGCGCCGACGACCCGCTGCTCGCGCTCACCGACGCGCTCGCCGGGCGCCGTGTGCTGCTGCTGCTCGACAACTTCGAGCAGCTCGTCGGCCACGCCCAAGACCTGGTCGCCCAGTTGGTCGGGCTGCTGCCGGCGCTGCACGTCGTCGTGACCTCGCGGCGCGCGCTCGGCCTCGACGGCGAACGCGAACTGCCGGTGGCCGCGCTCGAGCTGCCGCCGGCCGGCGCCGCTGCTGGCAACGCGGCGGGCAACCCGGCGATTGCGCTTTTCATCGAGCGCGCGCGTGCGGTGCGGGCCGACTTCCACTTCAGCGCCCGTAACGGCGCGGTGCTGGTCGAGCTGGTGCGCGCGCTCGACGGCATGCCGCTCGCGATCGAGCTGGCCGCTTCGCGCGTGCGCAGCATCGCGCCGGCCGACATGCTCGCGCGCCTGCGCGGCGCCGGCACGCCGCGGCTCGATCTGCTGTCGCGCAGCGGCCCGCGCGGTGCGCTCGATTCGCGCCACGCCTCGATGCAGCGGGTCATCGAATGGAGCTGGGAACTGCTCGGGCCGGCGCAGGCACGGCTGCTCTCGGCGTTGACGGTGTTCCCCGACGGCTTCACCGCCGTGTCGGCCGCCACACTCGTTGCCGACGAAACTTTCGACGCGCAACTGCTGCTCGACGAGCTGGTCGCGAACTCGCTGGTTCACGCCCACGCAGGCACCGACGAAGGCTTGCGCTTCGGCCTGTACCCGCCGATTCGCGAATACGCGGCGGCGCGGCTCGACACCACTGAAGCGAGCCACTGGCGCGCCCGGCTGCGGGCCTGGGCCGTCGGCTGGGCGCAGGCACTGCCGCGCACGCCGCCACTCGATGACCTGCGCACCGAGCTGCCGAACCTGATGGCGGCGATGGCCGGCGCGCTGGCCGATCACGCGCCCGAAGACGCGATCCACCTGTTGCTGGCGCTGCGCCGCTGCGTCGAAGACGTCGAATGGCCCGCCGAAGGCCTGGCGCACGCGCAAGCCGCCGCCCTGCAATGCGCCGACCCGGTGTTGCGAGCGCGCGGCCATGCCGTGCTCGGGCCGATGCTGTTCACCGCCGGCCAGGGCGAAGCCGGCCTGCACCATGCCGAGCTGGGCCTGCAATGTGCGGCGCTCAACGCCGGCCAGCGCGCCCGCGCGCTGCATTCGCTGGCACGCGTGCGCTGGCGCAGCACGCGGCGCGCCGAGCAGGTCGAACCGCTGCTCGACGAAGCGCAGGCGCTGGCGGCACCCGAAACCGAGCCCGAGCTGCGCGCCAGCCTGCTGGCGCTGCGTGGTTTCGTGACCAACGCACACCACCACGACCACGCCGAAGGCGAACGCCTGCACGCGCAGGCGCTGGCGCTGTGGGAGCAGCAGGGCAACGAGCACGCCATCAACAGCGGGCGCTACAACCTGGCGGTGTGTGCGCAGAACGCGAAGCGCCATGAGGCTTCGCTGCAGCGGCTGGCGCCGATCATCGCCAGCGCCCGCGAGCTGCACGACTGGCGCCGGCTGAGCCAGTCGCTCAACGTCAAGGGCAATGCGCACAGCGAGCTGCACGACTGGGCCCAGGCGGTGGTCGACTACCGCGAATGCATTCGCGTGGCCTGGGCCAGCATGGCCTCGTTCGACCTGGCCCACGGCCTGTGGAACCTGCCACGCGCGCTGGCGCACCTGCGCCAGCCCGACAACGCCGCGCGGCTCGCGGCGTTCGCCGCAGCGTTCTGGTGTTCACGCTTCGGTGAACTCGCCGCGGGTGACCGGCACGACCTGCGGCGCGTGCGCCGGCTCGCCGCCTGCCAGATCGGCAGTGCACGCGTCGAAGTGCTGTGGCACGAAGGCGCGCGGCTCTCGTTGTCGCAGGCCGTGGCGGTGAGCCTGAGCACCGTTTAGGGCCTGCCGGCAACGCCGGTCGCGGCCGGCGGCACCAGGGGCATGCCGATGCCCCGCTCGTCGCAAGCCGCTCGCCCGGCGGCATTCAGTTTCGGACACTGGCCGATTGACGCCTGCGAGCGTCGGCCGGAGCCGAATCAGAATGAACGTCAACCTCCAGGATGTCGGGGCCGGCACGGCCCCTGTCGGGTTCACGCCCCTGCGACCGGCGACAAGACTCGACTCTGTCGCGAACGCCGCACTGACCGCAGCCGCGCGGTTCTGGTTTGTGGTGGCCGTTGTCGGTCAGTGGCTGTTTGCCTGTTACGTGACGGCGGTCTACGGAGGTGCTGCCCTGCGCGGCGACTGGGAAGCCTGGAACAAGATTCTCCCGCGTGGGCTGATGGCCGGTGACCCCTTCGGAAATGTCACCCTTGCGGTTCACCTTTTGCTGGCCGCCGTCATCACCGTCGGCGGACCGCTCCAGCTCGTTCCGCACATTCGGACTTATGCCCCTTCGTTCCATCGCTGGAACGGGCGGCTCTACGTCTTGACCGCTTTCACGATGAGTGCAAGCGGCCTCTACATGCTCTTGACCCGCGGAACCGTCGGCGACGTTTCTCAGCACACCGCCATCGGCCTGAATGCCGCCCTGATCATGCTGTGTGCGGCACTGGCCTGGCGCAACGCGCTCGCCCGCGAATTCGCGGCGCATCGCCGTTGGGCCCTGCGCCTGTTTCTGGCGGTGAGCGGCGTATGGTTCTTCCGGGTCGGGCTGATGCTCTGGCTTGTCGTGAACCGGCGGCCGGCCGGCTTCGATCCGGCGACTTTTCAGGGGCCGTTCCTGACCTTCCTGGCCTTCGCCCAGTTTCTGCTTCCCCTCGCGGTTCTGGAGCTGTATCTGCGCGCACGGGACCGAGCCGGCGTACAGGGCCGGATCGCGATGGCCGCGGCACTGTCGGTGCTGACGGTGGCAATGGCTGTGGGCATCGTGGGTGCCGTCATGGGGATGTGGCTGCCTCGTCTGCGCTGAACAGCCGCCCTGCGGCAACCGGGCCGACGTGGCCCTGTCCTTCACCGAGCCGGGGCAATCGCTGACACGCACCGCAAGGGCCTCGATCTATCTTCGGCACCAGGCGGGCCCGCTGCGAACGGCGCGATGCGGCTTCGCCACTCCCGAGAGGTACAGCGATGGAAAAGACTTCAGAAGAGACCTACACCGACCTGCTGCGAGCGCTCGGCAGCCCGACCATTGTCGAGCCCGACGCGCTCGTCGGCTACCTGCGCGACGTCGAACGCCTGCATGCATCCGGCCACATCACCTCACTGCAGTTCGATCGCGCACGCGAGGCTTACGCCGCGACCATCGAGCGTGATCCGCGGCAGAGCGTGAATCGGCTGCCCGACGCGGCAGCCCATCTCGGCTCGGATGTGACCGCGCCCGGCTCGCTCAACCTTGATCCGATCACCGGCGCACACGGCGCGCATCCGGTGGGCACCGGTCTTGGCGCGGCGCTGGGCGGCGCCGCTGCCGGCGCTGTCGTTGGCACCGTCGTGGGACCGGTCGGCACGGCCATCGGCGCCGCCATCGGTGCCGTGATCGGCGGCCTGGCCGGCAAGGGCGTGGCCGAGCTGATCGACCCGACCGCAGAACAGACCTATTGGCGCAGCCAGTACGCGACCCGTTCCTACGTCGCGCCCGAGGCCAGCTTCGACGACTACGGCCCGGCCTATGGCTACGGCGTCAGCGCGCGTCGCGAGCATGCGGGTGTGTCGTTCGACGAGGCCGAGGGGCCGCTCTCGGCGGGATGGGAGCAAGCCCGTGGCGCGTCCACGCTCGAGTGGGAGCGCGCCAGGCTCGCCGCGCGAGATGCCTGGGAGCGTGTCGACGCGCGCCCGTAGCCCGCTACACGGTTCGCCTGCGGGTTGTTCGCCTTCGCGCCCCGCGAGGCACAGCCGCGCTCAGCCCTGCAGACCGGCGAACACGTTCTGCACGTCTTCGTTCTCGTCGAGCGCGGCCAGAAATGATTCGACTTCGTCGAGCTGCTCGGCGCTCAGGCTGGCGGGATCGACCGGCGTCTTCGACCGGTAGCCGAGCTTTGCCGACACAACGCTGAAGCCTTGCGGCTGCAGCGCGCGCGCCACCAGGTCGAGATCGGCGGCGTCGGTGATGAACAGCGTGGCACCGTCGTCGCCAGCCTCGAAGTCTTGTGCGCCGGCTTCGATGGCGGCCACTTCGGGGTCGGCGCCGGCGACTGCGGGCTCGGCTTCGATCAGGCCGACATGGTCGAAGTCCCAGGCGACCGAACCGGAAGCGCCGAGCTGGCCCTTGCGGAACAACACACGCATCTGCGAGGCGGCACGGTTCAGGTTGTCGGTCAGGCATTCGACCATCACCGGCACGCGGTGCGGCGCGAAACCTTCGTACAACGCGTATTCGAAATGCACCGCTTCACCGCTGAGGCCGGCGCCCTTCTTGATGGCGCGCTCGAGCGTTTCTTTCGGCATCGAGACCTTGCGCGCCTGCTCGACCACCAGCCGCAGCCGCGAGTTCGCCGCCGGGTCGTGGCCGTGGCGCGCGGCGATCATGATGTCTTTCGCCAGCTTGCCGAACAGCCGGCCCCGGGCGTTGGCCGCCGCATCCTTGTGTTTTGCTTTCCACTGCGCGCCCATCGCTTGCGTCCCCCGAGTTGAGGGGGATTTTAGGTGGCAGGCCGCCAGCAAAAGGTTCGCGTTTAACGATTTGAGCGCCGCGCCGCTAGCGTTCGCCTAACGCTCGCCTCCGATCCTTCGTTTCACCGGCCCGCTTTGGGCCTTCAACGAAACGGAGCCAGCGCATGAAGTACCACGAGATCGATCTGCCGGCGAGCAGGCTGCGGCGCACCTTGTTGCTGGGCCTGCCTGGCGGGCTGGCGCTGGCGACACCGCTCGGCATGCTGGGCTGCGGCGGCAGCGACGACACCACCGGGCAGGCGCCTGCAGGCGACAACAGCCTGCACGACAGCGGCCGATCCTTCGCTGGCGACACCGGCTTCAGCGAGGTGACGATCGGCGTCGAGGTCCCTGCCGGTGTGAAGGTCCCAGCCGGCGGCCTGGCGACGCACACGCTGTTGGGCGGGTTCGGCGTTGTCAGCGCCGGAACGGCGACGCTGCGCACCGCCTTCGCCGGGCCGCAACTGGCCACGCTCTACACGGCCGACAGGTTGCCACTGCTTTTCGGGTTTGTCGGCGAGGGCCTGCCCGCGCTGTCGGCGCGCAGCACTGCGACAGCGCTGATCGCGTTCGCCGTCGGCACCGAATGGTTCGAAGGTTCAACCAGCCGCGCCTGGATCGCCGAAGTGCATGCGAGCGCCGCAGCGGCCGCGCTGGCCGACGTGATCGCGGCCGAACTGGTTGCCGACGTCTACGCCGTCGCCGACAGCAACCTCGCGATCGACGCGGCTCTGGTCGACGCGGTGCGTGCGCTGCTGCCTGCGTCGGCCACGAGCGGCGCAAGCTCGGCGGACCGCGCGCGCCCGTTGGGCATCGGCATCAACCCGCCGAACGCTGCCAGCGGCGTGCAGCCCATCATCGCCGAGACGCTCAACACGATCTACGTGCAGAACGAAAAACTGCGCCGGGCCTGGTACGTGGTGCACCGCGAAGGCCACATCACGGCCGACGGGACCGCCGTGCCCGACGCCGGCCGCACCGTCGTCGTCTCGGGCGACATTCCGATGCTGCCGGCTTTCGACAGTGCAAGCAGCATCGTCGGCTCGGTGACCACCGCGGTCTACGGCGGTGACGATACCGGCCTGGCGTTTTCGAAGACCGCCGAAACCACGCTCGCACTCTCGCCCGATGGCGCGCGCAGCACGGTCTACAGCGTGACTGCGCTGATGGCCGGCAACTCGACTATTCCGTACGACCAAGCGGCGTTAGACAAGCTCACGTACGAGGAAAAGCTGAAGATCGACATCAGCCTGTTCAGCACCGAGAACCTCGGCCTGCAGACGCTGATGATCGACCTGCTGATGCCGATGTTCATGTCGTGGCTCGGTGGCAAGGTCAGCGATCTGGGCGGCGGCGCAGGGCCGCGCGAGTGGAAAGAGAAAGTCCAGGTGGCGCTGATGGGCCAGCTGCTGGGCGTGCTGAGCTCGACCCTGCCGCCGATCGTCGCCAAACTGAAGGACCCGAAGACCTACCCCGACTACGGAGTGGCGGCCGCACTGACGGAGATTGCACGCACCCACCTCGTGGTGTTCGTCGACGTGCCGGTGCCGGGGCGCGCCAAGCCGGTTTCGCTGCCCGCGCTCAGCAAGTTCTCGATCAGCATGTTGATCCTGCTGTTGAAGTTCATCGCCTACGAAAAACTCGATGTCGCCAACGGCGAGGCTTTGCTGAAAATCCTGGAAGGCGATGCCAACGACAGCGGCGAACGCAAGTACTCGTGGGACCTGGGCAAGGGCGGCGACGGCAAGGATCAACTTGTTCACTTCGACAAGGAAAACCTGGCCTATGCCGGCATAGGCGTCGCGATGAAGGCGCTGGGCACGGTCGACACCATTCTTGGCAACGTGGGCAAGCTGCGGGCGGTGGCCGACATCGCCACCAGCAAGCTGTTCGAGACCTGGGAGGTCAAGGCCACCAAACCGAAGCTGCGCCTGAACCCCGATCCGTTCGAGGTCAAGACGGCGGGCATCGTCTACCCGGTGAAGATCGAGATCGTCGACAACGACAGCGACATCTACGGTAACGAGAAGGGATCGTTCCGGTTCGACTGGGTCTGCACCGGCCTGTACGGTGACTTGTTCAAGCGCAACGGTGTCGACGGTGCCGAGCAGGAGAAGAACAAGTTCAGCACCAGCAACACCAACGCCACCACCGACTACCTGGCGCGCACGACCGTCAAAGACGCCGGCGCCGAAACCATCACGGTGACCGCGTATTTCGAGCCGATCGGATCCGGCAAGCCGGCCGAGCTGATCGGCACGGTGACGACGGCGGTGAAGTTCAAGAAGGCGTTCAGCCTGAGCCTCAGCCCGCCCGGGCCAACCGACGTGCCCACCGACTCAGGCATGAGCCTCACGGCGTTTCTGAAAGAGACCTTGCCCGCGGGCAGCACGGTCGACTGGGAGTGGACCCATGCCGGTGCCGGATCACTCGCCGCAGCACCGACCGACGCCAACCCGGCCGACAACTCGGTGAGTTTCAAGTCGACATCTGCGGAGGGCGCGGCAAGCGTCACGGTGCGCGCCACGGTCAACGTACCGGCCGTTGGCGCGACGCCGGCGCACGCCCTCGTCACCGACTCGGTCAGCGCCACGCTGAACGTGAAAAAGGGTTTGAAGACGATCACGATGGAGGTCAGTGCCGGCGTCTTCGGCTGCACTGCCTGCGGTGTCAGCGAATACACCGCCTACATCGTGCCCCGGCTTGCAAAGGCGACCAGCTACACGGCCGTGCTCAGTGGCTTTGCGTACCCCTCGTGCAACCGAAGCGTCACCTGGAGCACGACCAAGGCTGACGGCGGCGGCTGCAACTTCCCCGTGACGTACCACCCGAACAACTCGGCCGACGCAACCGACCAGTGGGCGGTGTGGATCGGATTCGGCGGTGAAGTCGCCAGCGGCAACAAATGCATCGTGACCGTCACCCTCGCACCCTGAAAGGAAATGAAGATGAACATGCTCAACCGAAACATCGCCGGCCCGCTGGCGGCCCTTTCCCTTTTTTCTCTGGCCTCGGCGCCGGCCGCGGCCGAGGAGGCCGCGGTGCTGCGCGACCTCGATGCGCAGGGTCGGGTCACGCTGAGCAAAGACGAACTGACCCAGTTGCTGCCCGGCGCGAAGATGAGCCGCTTCAACGCCAAAGGCAACACCAACGCCTGGAAGAACGATGCCGACGGCACCTTCATCATCTCTTCCGACAACCGGGACAAGGGCGGGCGAAACAGCAGCGCGCAAGGCAAGTGGCACATCTCTGACGATGGCCGCTACTGCGTGCTGATCGAGTGGCGCGTCAACCCCACCGAGGAATGGTGCCGCTACATCGTGAAGTCGGGCGCCGACTACTACGCCACCAAGTCTGACAAGACCGGGACCGAGAGGGTCCACAAATTGTCGATCTCGAAGTAGAGAGTGAGCGCGGCGCCGGGAGCGCCGCGCGCTGCTTCACTCGATCGCCTTGACCATGTCTTCCACGACCTTCTTCGCATCGCCGAACACCATCATGGTCTTGTCCATGTAGAAGAGTTCGTTGTCCAGGCCGGCATAACCCGCCGCCATCGAGCGCTTGTTGACGATGATGGTCTTGGCCTTGTAGGCCTCGAGGATGGGCATGCCGTAGATCGCGCTGCCCTTGATCATCGCGGCCGGGTTCACCACGTCGTTGGCGCCGAGAATGATCGCCACGTCGGCCTGGCCGAACTCGCCGTTGATGTCTTCCATCTCGAAGACCTGGTCGTAGGGCACTTCGGCCTCGGCCAGCAACACGTTCATGTGCCCCGGCATGCGCCCGGCCACCGGGTGGATCGCGTACTTGACGGTGATGCCCTTCTCGGTGAGCTTGGCCGCGAGTTCTTTCACCGCGTGCTGCGCACGCGCCACGGCCAGGCCGTAGCCCGGCACGATGACCACGGTCTCGGCGTTGCCGAGCACGAAGGCGGCGTCGTCGGCGCTGCCACTCTTGACGGGGCGCGCTTCAGCCTTCGCGCCACCCGCCGTGGTGGCCTCGCCGCCGAAGCCGCCCAGGATCACGTTGAAGAACGAGCGGTTCATCGCCTTGCACATGATGTAGCTCAGGATCGCGCCCGAACTGCCCACCAGGCTGCCGGCGATGATCAGCATCGCGTTGTTCAGGCTGAAGCCGATGCCGGCCGCGGCCCAGCCCGAGTAGCTGTTGAGCATCGACACCACCACCG
>JBDTTU010000016.1:0-55862 GCA_039930465.1 Burkholderiales bacterium | reverse complement strand
CCAAGGCATTGCTGCCCTGGGCTGAATCCACCAATGGAGGAGGTGGAGGAGACAATCGGTCCGGGAATCAACGCATGAAGCAGCTGAATCACCGTATGCGAACGAGTGTAGAGCCTTTTATGTTGCGCTGCAATATCGTGGTGCCAGTCATTTAGGGTCTGCGCTCCAGCGCGGCGTGCGGCCATGCACAATGTGTGTGACAAGCTGCCCTTCATCGGTGCGGCGAGCTTCGGGAAATCGCATGGATTGCACGATCAACTGGGTGCCGGCGAGCGGCATGGCTTTCGCCGCCGAGACCGGCAGCGGTCACTTGCTGATGATGGA
Organism: Burkholderiales bacterium; assembly: GCA_039930465.1. Lineage (GTDB taxonomy): Bacteria > Pseudomonadota > Gammaproteobacteria > Burkholderiales > Burkholderiaceae_C > LMDS01. The sequence continues at coordinate 55,538 of JBDTTU010000016.1, read as the reverse complement.
CGGTGCGCCCGACGGGGGCGGCCGCAACCTCGCGCCGCGACCGATGGAAACGGTGCTGGCCGGCACCGGCGGCTGCACCGCCTATGACGTGGTGTTGATCCTGCAGCGTGGCCGGCACGACGTGCGGGCCTGCAAGGTCGTGGTCACGTCGGAGCGTGCGCCGGTCGACCCGAAAGTCTTCACGAAGATCCACATGCACTTCGTGCTTGCCGGGCCCGGCCTGACCGATGCGGCGGTTGAACGAGCGGTGCGCTTGTCGCACGAAAAATACTGCTCGGCCAGCATCATGCTGGGCAAGATGGCGGAAATCACCACCAGCTTCGAGATCAGCCCGGCCTGACGCAAAGGGTCAGAAGCGGTGTGCGGTGAAGGTCATGACCTGCGCCACGCGCCGCATGACCCAGCGCATAGGTGCCGGAAGCGCGGCTGCACCGGCGTCTTGCGCATTCGCGCCGTGGCGCGCTTCGTCGGCCTTCATCTGGCGCACCACGGCGCGTGATGCGGTGTCGTTGATCGGCAGGCGTGTCAGGTGTTCTTCCAGGTGTTGCTCGACCTGACGCTCGGTCTCCACCACGAACCCAAGGCTGACCCGGTCTCCGGCCCGCCCTGCCAGCAAGCCGATGCCGAAGGCGCCCGCGTACCACAGCGGATTGAGCAGGCTCGGACGCGCGCCGAGTTCATCCAAGCGGCGCTGGGTCCACGCCAGATGATCAGTCTCTTCCTTCGCCGCATCTTCGAACTGCCGCTGGAGGCGCGGGTCGCGCGTGCTCAGGCCTTGGGCGCTGTACAGCGCCTGCGCACAAACCTCGCCGACGTGGTTGACACGCATCAGCGCGCCGGAAAGGCGGCGCTCGTCGGCGCTGAGCGTCTCGTCGACTGCGGGCGCGGCCGGGTAGGGGCGCGACGCGTGGTTGGCACCCGCGAGGGTCCGCAACGCAACGTCGGCCGCGATCAGATAGGTGTCGACTGAAGACAAGGCCGTCCGTCCATGAAATGAGTTTTCGAGAATAGCGCAGCACCGACCCAGGCGTGCGGCGGGTGCTGACTTGACGTTGGCGATCGGGCCTTTTGAGCATTTCGTTCTCGGTGTGATCCCTCGTTGTACTCAGACAACATAAAGGCCTTTTTTGACCTGCAAGGCTTTCCACCACCCGGCCCCTCTGGTGCAATACGCACAACTTCCCGTGAGGGGGTTGCGCCTGATCTGCCCAACGAGGGTGATGTGTGATCGGGACCTCTTGTTCAACCTAGGAGATAGTTGCAATGAAAAAATCTCTGCTCGCTCTCGCAGTTCTGGGCGCCTTCGCCGGTGTGGCATCGGCTCAATCGTCGGTGACCCTGTTCGGTATCGTTGACCTCAGCGCCAAGTACGTCAAGAACGATGCCGCCAAGCGTCGCGTCTCGCTTTCCCAGGACGGCATCAACAGCAGCCGTTTGGGCTTTAAGGGTGTTGAAGACCTCGGTGGCGGCCTGAAGGCTGGCTTCTGGCTCGAAGGTGGCGTGAGTGCTGACACCGGCCAAGTCGACACGACGCGCTTCTTCGGTCGTCGTGCTACGGTGAGCCTCTTGGGCAACTTCGGTGAAGTTCGCCTCGGCCGTGACTACACCCCGTCGTTCTGGAACATGACGATTTTCGACGCCTTCGGCACCAACGGCGTGGGCAATTCGTTGAACGTTCAGCAGCTCACCTCCGCCACCCGCGTTCGTGCGGACAACAGCATCGGCTACTTGCTGCCGTCGAACATCGGCGGTGTGTACGGTCAGTTCCAAGTTGCATCCGGAGAGGCTGCCACAGCTACTGTTCCTGGCAATCCGGGCCGTTACGTCGGTGGGCGTGTTGGCTTCGCTGCCGGCCCGTTCGACATCGCAGGTTCTTACGCTGAACAGAGGATTTCGGGTGGCACCAGCATCAAGTCGGCGAGCATCGGTGGTGCGTACGACTTTGGCGTGCTCAAGCTCCTGAGCTACTACAACCAAGTCAAGCAAGGCAGCGACAAGGATCAAGTCATCTCGCTCAGCACCGTCGTGCCGATGGGTCAGGGTGAAATCCACGTTGGCTACGACTACGACAAGCGTACCAATGCCGCGAATGTCACCACCAAGGTGGATCAATTCAAGGCGGGATATGTGTACAGCCTGTCCAAGCGTACCGCCATGTACTCCACGGTCTCGCGCCTGAAGAACAAGAACGGCACCGGGAACGCAATTGCTGGCGGCAACGCCTACGGCACCGACGGTGCGGTCCCCAGCGCGCCCAAGTCCTTGGGCTTGGAAGTTGGCCTTCGCCACATCTTCTGATCGGGTGCTTGCCTAGCGCAAGCGCTTTGCCAGAGCCAAAAGGCCGCCTCCGGGCGGCCTTTTTCATGCCTTGTCGCTATTGATCGTGCGGATCGGGGCCGATCGCCCGCAGCGCATGCTTGACGCGTGCACAGCATCGGGACATTCCCCTTTGACGCATGGCTCGCGTTTTGCTCTGATCGCTTTGTCGATGGGACAGCGCACGCGGTCCGATCCCTGAGCCCGATCCAGAGCCGGCAAACGGCCGGGCCAATCCTTCAGCCAAAGACCGATGCTTGTTTTTGTCCTTCGTCGCCTTGTTCAAGCCGTGATCGTGATGCTCACGGTCGCGTTCATCGCGTTCATGCTGTTCCAGTATGTCGGCGACCCGGTGACGAACATCCTCGGCCAAGATGCCACGCCCGCTCAGCGTCAGCAGCTGCGGGTCGATCTGGGTCTGGACAAGCCGTTTCCGATCCAGTTCGTGCACTTTGTCGGCCAGGCCAGCCAGGGCGAATTCGGGCTCAGCCTGCGGCAGGGCCGCAAGGTGTCGTCGCTGATCGCCGAGCGGCTGCCGGCAACGCTTGAGCTGTCGCTGACCGCCGCCTTCATCGCCTTGTTCTGCGGTATCCCGATGGGTGTGTACGCGGCACTGCGGCGCGGCACTTTCTTGTCGCAAACGATGATGACGGTCTCGCTGATCGGCGTGTCGCTGCCGACCTTCTTGATCGGCATCCTGCTGATCCTCGTGTTCGCGGTCACGCTGAAGTGGCTGCCCAGCTTCGGTCGGGGCGAAGTGCTTGCCTTCGGCGCCTGGACCACCGGCTTCCTGACCGTCGACGGCTGGAAGCATCTGGCGCTGCCCGCCGTGACATTGGCGGTGTTCCAGCTGACGCTGATCTTGCGGCTGGTGCGCTCTGAAATGCTCGAAGTGCTGCGCGCCGACTACATCAAGTTCGCGCGTGCGCGAGGCTTGCCGAATCGGGTGGTCTATTTCGGCCATGCGTTGCGCAACACGCTGGTGCCGGTGATCACGATCACCGGACTGCAGCTCGGCTCGCTGATCGCGTTTGCAATCATCACCGAGACGGTGTTCCAGTGGCCTGGCATGGGCTTGCTGTTCATTCAGGCGGTCACGTTCGCCGACATCCCGGTGATGGCCGCCTACCTTTGCCTGATCGCGCTGATCTTCGTGGTGATCAACCTGGTGGTCGATCTCTTGTATTTCGCGGTCGACCCGCGCCTGCGCATCGAAAAAAGCGCAGCCGGCCATTGAGAACTGAATCCTTCCTCTCGAATTTTCCCGGAGCAACCCATGAAACTGAAATCGCCTCTCTTGAGCCTGGCCCTCGCGCTGGCCTGTGGCCTGTCACAGGCCGTGACGCTGCGGGTGTCCAACCAGGGCGACTCCTCGTCGATGGACCCGCACTCGCTGAACGAGAGCTTTCAGCTCTCCTTCACCGGTAACGTTTACGAGTCGCTGATCGAACGCGACAAAAAAATGGGGCTCGCGCCGCTGCTGGCCACCAAGTGGACGCAGACCAGCCCGACCGTGTGGCGATTCGAGCTGCGCCAGGGTGTGCTGTTTCACGATGGCACGCCGTTCACCGCCGATGATGTGGTGTTCACCTTCAAGCGCGCCGCCGGCGAAGGCTCCGACATGAAGGGCTATACCAACCCGATCAAGGCGGTGCGCAAGGTCAGCGACTTTGTGGTCGACATCGAGACCACGGCGCCGTATCCGATCCTGCCCGACACGCTCACCACGCTGGCGATGATGAGCAAGAAGTGGTGCGAGGAAAACAAGGCCGAGCAGCCGGTCGACCGCCGCAAGGGCATCGAGAACACCGCCAGCTTCAAGGCCAACGGCACCGGCCCGTTCCGCCTGAAGGAGCGCCAGCCCTCGGTGCGCACTGTGCTCGTGCGCAACTTCAACTACCGCAGCAAGATCGAAAGCAACGTCGACGAGATCGTCTTCACGCCCATCGGGAACGACGCCACGCGTGTGGCTGCCTTGCTCTCGGGCGAGATCGACGTGATGGAGCCGGTGCCTTTGCAGGACATCGAACGCATCAAGGCGGCGGGAGGCTTCACGGTGCTGCAGGGCCCCGAGTTGCGCACCATCTTCCTCGGCATGGACCAGAAGCGCGACGAGCTGCTGTTCAGCAGCGTCAAGGGCAAGAACCCGTTCAAGGACGTGCGCGTGCGCAAGGCCTTCTACCAGGCGATCGACATCGAGACCATCAAGAGCCGCGTGATGCGTGGCGCGTCCGTGCCGACGGCGTTGATGGTGGGCGCTGCGGTGCGTGGCTTTCAGGCCGATATGAACAAGCGCTTTCCCTACGACGTGGAAGCCGCGAAGAAGCTGATGGCCGACGCCGGTTACCCGAACGGCTTCGAGGTCACGATGAACTGCCCGAACGACCGTTACGTCAACGACTCGGCGATCTGCCAGGCGGTGGCGGCCAACCTCGCGCGCATCGGTGTCAAGATCAACCTGCAGGCCGAAACCAAGATCAGCTACTTCCCGAAGATCCTGCGCCGTGACACCAGCTTCTATCTGCTCGGCTGGACACCAAGCACGGTCGATTCGCACGACGTGCTCACCGCGATCATGTCCACGCCGAACGACAAGGGCCAGGGCCAGTTCAACCTGGGCGCCTACAGCAACCCCAAGCTCGACGAGCTGACGCTGAAGATCCAGTCGGAGACCGACGACAAGAAGCGCAACGAGATGATCCGCGAAGCCTTCAAGATTCACCAGGACGACGTGGGCCACATTCCGCTGCACCAGCAGGCGCTGGCCTGGGCCTTCAGCAACAAGGTCAGCCTGGTGCAGTTGCCGAGCAACTACATGTACTTCAAGTGGATCACGCTGAAGTCCAAATGAGCCGGCAGGCTCGGGCCTTCAGCATGACCACCACGATTCGCGCGGGGCGCAGAGGGTGAGCGCGAGCGTTGTAACGGCCGCGCCCGGCGCCTGGGCGCGGTTTTTCGACGGTGATGTCTGGCACTCGTTTCGCAGCTCGCCGATGGCGATCGCTTCGGCGGTGGTGGCGCTGGTGTGCGCGTTCTGCGCGCTCTTCGCCGGCTTCGTGGCGCCCCACAACCCGTTCGATCTGGCCACGCTTGAGCTGAGCGACTCGATGCTGCCACCCGCATGGATGGACGGCGGCCAGGCCAAGTACCTGCTCGGCACCGACGAGCAGGGCCGCGACGTGTTCTCGGCGCTGATGTACGGCGCGCGCATCTCGTTGCTGATCGGCGGCGCGTCTGTGATCGCCTCGGTATTGATCGGTGTGGCGCTCGGCCTGTTGGCGGGCTACGCCGGCGGGCGCATCGATGCTTTCATCATGCGGGTGTGCGACGTGATGCTGTCGTTCCCGTCGATCCTGATCGCGCTGCTGATCGCCGGCGTGGGCCGGGCGCTCTTTCCGCAGGCGCACGATTCGCTCGCCTTCGGCGTGCTGATCCTGGCGATCGCGCTGCCCGGCTGGGTGCAGTACGCGCGCACGGTGCGCGGCTCCACGATGGTCGAACGCAACAAGGAATACGTGCAGGCGGCGCGTGTCGTGGGTGTTTCGCCACTGCGCATCATGCGCCGGCATGTGCTGCCGAATGTGCTCGGGCCGGTGCTGGTGCTCGCCACGATTCACGTCGCGACAGCGATACAGACCGAAGCCACCTTGTCGTTCCTGGGCGTCGGCGTGTCGCCCACCTCGCCCTCGCTCGGCACCTTCATCAACGAAGGCAACAAGCAGCTCTTCAGCGGCGCCTGGTGGCTGGTGATCTTTCCAGGCTCGATGCTGCTGCTGATCGCACTCAGCATGAACCTGTTCGGCGACTGGCTGCGTGATGCCCTGAACCCGCGCCTGCGCTGACAGCCCATGCCTGCCCCTCTTCTCGAAGTCAAGAACCTGCGCGTTGAATTCCCCACGCGGCGCGGCACGCTGGTCGCGCTCGACGACATTTCATTCGACATCGCACCCGGTGAAATTCTCGGCGTTGTGGGCGAGTCGGGCGCGGGCAAGTCGCTCACCGGCTCGGCCATCATCGGGCTCCTCGACCCGCCGGGCCGCGTGGCGTCGGGTGAGATCCGGTTCGACGGCCGGCGCATCGACAACCTGCCCTACGACGAGATGCGCAAGGTGCGCGGCCGCCAGATCGGCGCGATCTTCCAGGACCCGCTCACGTCGCTGAACCCGCTCTACACGATCGGCCGGCAACTGGTCGAGACCATCCAGACGCACCTGCCGGTCAACGCGGCCGAGGCGCGCAAGCGCGCCGTTCATCTTCTGCAGGAAACCGGCATACCCGCGGCCGAGGCACGCATCGATCAGTACCCGCACCAGTTTTCGGGTGGCATGCGCCAGCGTGTCGTGATCGCGCTGGCGCTGGCCGCCGAGCCGAAGCTCATCGTCGCCGACGAGCCGACCACAGCGCTCGACGTCTCGATCCAGGCCCAGATCATTTCGCTGCTCAAGCGTTTGTGCAAAGACCATGGTGCAGCCGTCATGCTCGTCACGCACGACATGGGCGTGATCGCCGAGACCTGCGACCGCGTGGCCGTGATGTACGCCGGCCGCATCGCCGAGATCGGCCCGGTGCACGACGTGATCCACTCGCCGGCCCACCCTTACACGGTGGGCCTGATGGGCTCGATTCCGGCGATGGACGACGATCGCGAACGCCTGCTGCAGATCGACGGCGCGATGCCGCGCCTCACGGCCATCCCGAAAGGCTGCGCCTTCAACCCGCGTTGCCCGAGGGTCTTCGATCGCTGCCGCAACGAGAGGCCCGATCTGATCGACGCTGGCAGCACACGCGCTGCGTGCTGGCTGCATGCCGACGCCGCGAAGGCGGCCGCATGAACCCCGGCAGCCGCGTGGGCGTGCAGCCGCTGGTCGAAGTGCATGAACTCTCGAAGACTTTCGATGTCTCGGCGCCATGGCTCAATCGCGTGGTCGAGCGCAAGCCGCGCCAGTTCGTGCACGCGGTCGATGGCGTCAGCTTCGCCATCGAGCGTGGCAAGACGCTCGCGCTGGTCGGCGAGTCGGGTTGCGGCAAGAGCACGGTGGCACGTTTGCTCGTTGGCCTGTATGCGCCAACACGTGGGCGGGTGAGTTTCGACGGTGCCGATGCGGCGGCCACCTTCAAGTCGGGCAACGCGCAGGCCTTGCGGCGGCGCATGCAGATGATTTTCCAGGACCCGTACGCGAGCCTGAACCCGCGCTGGAAGGTGGCCGACATCGTTGGCGAGCCGTTGCGCGAACACGGGTTGGTGGCCGGCAGCGGCGGTGTTTCCCGGCGCGTGCGTGAAGACGCCTTGAAGGCAAGGGTGGCCGAATTGCTCATGTCGGTCGGCATGGCCGGGGCCGACGTCGAAAAATTTCCGCATCAGTTTTCCGGCGGACAGCGCCAGCGCATCTCGATCGCTCGCGCGCTGGCCACGCAGCCCGAGTTTCTGGTCTGCGATGAGCCCACCTCGGCGCTCGACGTGTCGGTGCAGGCCCAGGTGCTCAACATCATGAAAGACCTGCAGCGCAAACAGGGCCTCACCTACCTGTTCATCTCGCACAACCTCGCGGTGGTGCGGCATGTGAGCGACCAGGTCGGCGTGATGTACCTGGGCCGGCTGGTCGAACTGGCGGACAAGGCGACGCTGTTTTCTGAAGCGCGCCACCCGTACACGCGCATGCTGCTCGATGCGATCCCCGACATCCACATGAGCGGCCGTTCGCGCACACCGGTGCAAGGCGAGGTGCCGAACCCGCTGAGCCCGCCGAGCGGCTGCACGTTCCACCCGCGCTGCCCGCATGCCAACGAGCGCTGCAAGCAGGAGCGCCCGGCGCTGCAGCACCTCAAGGGCGTGCTGATCGCCTGCCACGGCGTCGAAGAAGGGCGAATCTGAACTCTGCCGCCCAAGCGGCGATGGCTCAAAGCGGTGGCAGCAGATGCTCGCCGCGAAACAGGTCGGCCGCTTCTTCGCGGTCGCGGATCAACCAGGCCCGATCGCCCGAGACCATCACCTCGGCGGCGCGGCCGCGGGTGTTGTAGTTGCTGGCCATGCTCATGCTGTAGGCGCCGGCCGAGAGCACGGCAACGAAGTCGCCCGCCTGCACGGCGAGCGGCCGGTCGCGACCGAGCCAGTCACCCGATTCACAGATCGGGCCGACCACATCGAAGGTCAACGGCGCGTCGGCCCGAACCTGGCAGGCCACGATCTTCATCCACGCTTCGTACATGGCCGGGCGCATCAGATCGTTCATAGCCGCATCGACGATGCAGAAGTTCTTCTCGGTGCCCGGCTTCAGGTAGAGCACTTCGCTCACCAGCACGCCGCCGTTGCCCACCAGCGAGCGGCCCGGCTCGAACATGATCTTGCGGTGGCCGTGGCCGCGTGCGTCGATGCGCGCGAGCAGGCCGCGCACGAGCACCTCGGCCGAAGGTGGTGTTTCGTCGGTGTAGGTGATGCCCAGACCGCCGCCCAGGTCGAGGTGGTGGATCGACATGCCGGCCGCTTCGACCTGCTCCACCAGATCGAGCACACGGTCGAGCGCATCGAGATAGGGCCCGGTGTCTGTGATCTGCGAGCCGATGTGGCAATCGATGCCCACAACCTGCAGGCCTGGCAACGATGCCGCACGCTGGTAGCAGGCGAGCGCACGTTCATGCGCCACGCCGAACTTGTTGCCCTTCAGACCGGTCGAGATGTAGGGGTGGGTGCCGGCGTCCACATCGGGGTTCACGCGCAGGCTCACGCGTGCAGTCTTCTTCGACTCGCTCGCGACCTTCGACAGCACCTCGAGTTCGGCTTCGCTTTCGACGTTGAAGCACATCACGCCGACCTCAAGCGCGCGCTTCATCTCGGCGCGGGTCTTGCCGACGCCGGAAAATACGACCCGCGAAGCTTCGATGCCGGCGGCCAGAACGCGCTCGAGTTCACCGCCCGAGACGATATCGAAACCGCAGCCGGCCAGCGCAAACGTCTGCAGCACCGCCAGGCTTGAGTTGGCCTTCATCGCGTAGCAGATCAGGTGGTCGCGCCCGGCGAGCGCCCGCTGGTATGCGGCCAGCGCGCCGAGCAGAGAGGCGCGCGAATACGCATAGAGCGGCGTGCCGAATTCGCGGGCCAGGCCGGCAACATCACGGCCTTCGATGAACAGGTCTTTGTCGCGGTAGGTGATGTGCGGGGAGCCGGGCAGGGTCATGGGGCAGAAGCAGGTGAAGAAGCGGGGGCAGCGGCGGGGGCGGCTTGGGCAGAAGGTGTGGGCAGGAACAGCGGGCCCTTCTGGCCACAGCCGCCCAGCAGCGAAGCCACGGCGAGCCCGGCGCCCACTGCCCACGCGGCTTTGAGGCCCGCCGCTACACTCGTCCTGCGCTGCAACATGCCAGGATTCTATCGACCATGACCCCCGACCCCAGCCCCACGGCACCACTGAGCGACAGCGAGTACCACGCGCGAACCGGTGCGGTGCTGGCTCGCATCGAAGCCAGCGTCGATGCCTGGTTGCAAGACGACGTGATCGACATCGACGCCATGCGCACCGGCGGCCTGCTCGAACTGAGCTTTCCCAACGGCAGCAAGATCGTGATCAACACGCAGCCGCCGCTGCACGAACTGTGGATGGCCGCGCGCTCGGGCGGCCACCACTACAAGTTCGCCGGTGGGTTCTGGGCCGACACACGCGATGGCCGCAACTTCTTCGACGCGCTCTCGGCCAGCGCCAGCGAACAGGCCGGCAAGCCGCTGCGTTTCAGCCCTATCGCTTGAAGAGGTCGAGGATGCCCTTGCGTTCGTCTTCGTTCGGCGGCACCGGCAGCTTGTCTTCCAGACCCAGGCTGCTCACGCCGGCACCGCGTGTGTACTCTTCGTAGTACCACTCGTCGTTGACATTGACCACGCCCTCGGGCGCGCTGTACTGCTCGACCGGCACACCCTTGAGCGCGTGGCGCATGAAGTCGATCCAGATCGGCAAGGCCAGGCCGCCGCCGGTTTCGTTGTCGCCGAGCTTGCGCGGGTTGTCGTAGCCGATCCACACGATCGCCACCACGCTGCGCTGCCAACCGGCGAACCAGGTGTCGATCGAATCGTTGGTCGTGCCGGTCTTGCCGTACAGGTCGGTGCGCGCCAATGACCTCTGGGCTAGTGCCGCGGTGCCCCGCGCGGCCACCGACTGCAACAGGCTGGACATCACGAACGCGTTGCGCGTATCGATGCCACGCACCGATTCGTCGAGTACGGCCGGCGTGGCCTCGCTCAGCACGCGGCCCTTGGTGTCGGTGATCTTGCTGATGAGCATCGGGTTGACGCGGTAGCCGGTGTTGGCAAACACGCTGTACGCGGTGGCCATCTGCATCGGCGTGACCGAGCCCGCGCCGAGTGCCATCGTCAGGAAGGCCGGGTGCTTGTCGGCGTCGAAGCCGAAGCGTGTGATCCACTCTTGCGCGTACGCCGGGCCGATCGCCTGCAGGATGCGGATCGAGATCATGTTCTTCGAGCGTTCCAGGCCGCGCCGCATCGACATCGGGCCTTCGAACTTGCCGTCGTAGTTCTTCGGCTCCCAGGGCTGGCTGCCGGTGGCGCCGGCGTCGAAGAAGAGCGGTGCGTCGTTGATCACCGTGGCCGGTGTGAAGCCCTTTTCGAGCGCGGCTGAATAGATGAAAGGCTTGAAGCTCGAACCCGGTTGGCGCCAGGCCTGCGTCACGTGGTTGAACTTGCTCTTGGCGTAATCGAAGCCGCCCACCATCGCACGCACCGCACCGGTTCGCGGGTCGATCGCAACAAAAGCGCCTTCCACCTCGGGCAACTGGGTGACGCTCCAGTCGCCCTTGGCGCCACGGATCAGCCGGACCACGGCACCCGGGCGAATCTGCGTCTTCGGGTTGCCCTTCACGGCCAAGCCCGAAGTCACCGGCTTGAGACCCTCGCCCGTGATCGTGATCGACTCGCCGCTTTGCAGCACCGCAACCACCTTTTTCGGGCCGGCTTCGATCACCACGGCCGCCTTCAGTTCGTCGTTGTCGGGGTGGTCTTGCAGGGCTTCGGCGATGCGCGCATCGACGTCGGCCGCGTTGGCCGGCAGGTCGACATAGTCTTCGGGGCCGCGGTACACCTGCCTGCGCTCGTAGTCCATGATGCCTTTGCGCAAGGCGCGGTAGGCCACCATCTGGTCTTCTGACTTGAGCGTAAGGTAGACATTCAGCCCGCGGGTGTAGGCCTCTTCGCCGTATTGCGTGAAGATCAGCTGGCGCGCCGCCTCGGCCACGTATTCGGCGTGCACGGGAACCTCGGAAGGCGTGCGGTACTTCAGCGTTTCGGCCCGGGCCGCGTCACGCTGAGCCTCGGTGATGAAGTTGTTGTCGAGCATGCGCTCGAGAATGCGCAACTGCCCATCGGTGGCACGCTTCGGGTTGTTGATCGGGTTGTAGGCCGATGGCGCCTGCGGCAGGCCGGCCAGCATCGCAGCTTCGGCGACCGTGATGTCTTTCAGGGGCTTGCCAAAGTAGATCTCGCTGGCCGCGGCAAAGCCGTAAGCACGCTGGCCGAGGAAGATCTGGTTCATGTAGACCTCAAGGATCTGGTCCTTGGTGAGAAGGCTCTCCATCTTGAAGGCCAGCAGCATCTCGTAGATCTTGCGGGTGTAGGTCTTCTCGGTCGACAAATAGAAATTGCGCGCGACCTGCATCGTGATCGTCGACGCGCCCTGGCTGCGCGAGCGGTTGAACTGCGCCAGGCCGGCGCGCAGCACGCCCTTGAGGTCAACGCCACTGTGCTGATAAAAGCGCGCGTCTTCGGAAGCGAGCACCGCGTGCTGCATCACTTTCGGGATCTGCGCCAGCGGCGTGAAGGTACGCCGCTCTTCGCCGTATTCGCCCAGCTGAACACCGTCGGCCGAGAAGATGCGCATGGGCAGCTTCGGCCGGTAGTCCATCAGCCCGCTGATTTCGGGCAGATTGGGGTAAGCCACCGCGAGCGCGATGCCCACCAGAATCAGCACCGAAGCGACGGCGGCGGCTGCGAGCCCCAGCAACCAGAAAGCGCTTCGCGTCAGCCAGCGGGCCCAGGCCGGCAGCGCGGAAGCATTGGGCCGGGCCGAAGATGCATCGGCGGGCCCTTCGGCCGCGCGCTCGGATTCGCTCATGAGACTCCAACGATTGACGCTTGCATTATAGAAACGGCACCAAGTGCCGATAGTGATGGAAGGTGGGCTTCACTCATTGATTCCGGGCGCACCGGAAGCGCGCTCGCAGGGTTGTCCCGGAGTGCTCGTTTGAACCCCGCGCCACGTGTGAGTTTTGCAACGAGATCAGGGCTGCGAATCCGGAAAATGCTTTGAGACTCAAGGGCTTTACTGCTAGCATTGAAGTAACTTATTAACAATCCAGCACGCTAAGTTGACCGCTGGGGGAAAGGCGTCGTGAGCTTTCTAGACACGTTGTTGGGTCGCAAGCATCCACCGATGATCGGCCTGGATATCAGCTCGTCCAGCGTCAAGCTCGTCGAGCTGGCGCAGACCGCCACCGGTGAATATGTGCTGGAGCGTTTCGGGGTCGAAAGCTTCGAAAAAGGCTGGATCGCCGACGGTCAGATCGAAAAGTTCGACGAAGTCGCCGAAGCCGTCAAACGAGTCGTCTCCAAGAGTGGCACCAAGACGCGGCAGGTCGTGATGGCGATGCCGCAATCGGCCGTCATCACCAAGAAGATCATGCTGCCGGCCGGCCTGCGCGAGGAAGAACTCGAATTGCAGGTCGAAACCGAAGCCAATCAATACATTCCGTTTTCACTCGACGAAGTGAGCCTCGACTTCTGCGTGATCGGTCCGAGCGCCACGTCGGTGGGCGATGTGGAAGTGCTCATCGCCGCGTCGCGCAAAGACCGCGTGCAAGACCGCCAGGGCCTGGCCGAGGCCGCCGGCCTGAAACCGGCCGTGCTCGACATCGAATCGCACGCGTCGCGGCTGGCTATGAGCCGCATCGTGGCCGGGCTGCCGAACGAAGGCAAAGACGCGCTGGTCGCGCTGTTCGAGATCGGTGCCGATACCACCAGCCTGAAGGTGCTGCGCGACGACGAAATGCTCTACGATCGCGACCAGGCCTTCGGCGGTTCGCAGCTCACCCAGCTGATCTCGCGCCAGTACGGTTTCTCGTACGAAGAGGCCGAGCAGAAGAAACTCGCCGCCGACCTGCCCGACGACTACGAAAGCTCGTTGCTGGCTCCGTTCGTCGACAGCCTCTCGCAGGAAATCGGCCGCGCCCTGCAGTACTTCTTCACCAGCACGCCGCACCACAAGGTGCACTACGTGATGCTGGCCGGCGGCACCGCCACGCTGCCGGGCCTGAAAGACCGGGTGACCGAGCTGACCGGGTTCGCCTCGATGGTGGTCAACCCGTTCGAGAACATGAAGCTGGGCTCTGCAGTGCGTGAAAGCAAACTGCGCCGCGAAGCCCCGTCGTATCTCACGGCCTGTGGCCTGGCCATGCGGAGGTTCGTGCAGTGATCCTGATCAACCTGCTCCCGCACCGGGAGGAGCGCCGCCAGCGCCGCAAGATCGCCTTCTTCGCTGGCCTGGGTGTGGCCGCGATCGCCGGCCTCGCCATCGTGGGTGGCTGGTACCTGATCGTGCAGCAGCTCACCACGTCGCAGCAAGAACGCAACCAGTTCCTGTCGACCGAAATTGCCAAGCTCGACGAGCAGATCAAAGACATCGCCGCGCTGCGCGCCGAGATCGCCTCGCTCACCGCGCGCCAGAAGGCGGTGGAAGACCTGCAGATCGACCGAAACCTGCCGGTGCACCTGCTGAACGAACTCGTCAAGCAGACGCCCGAGGGCATCTACTTCACCAGCGTCAAGCAAGACGGCCAGGTGCTCGCGCTGAACGGCATCGCACAGACGCAGGAACGCGTTTCCGAGCTGCTTCGAAATACGGCCTACAGCTCGGAGTGGCTGGTGCGCCCCGAGTTGGTCGAAAGCAAGGCGCTGACGCTGACGGCGGCCAACAAGGAGCAAAAGCGCCTGTTCGACTTCACCATGCGCCTGAGCGTGAACCGACCGCAAGACAAGCCGGCCTTGGTGCCCGGGGCGGCGCCGATCCCGGGTAAGCCAGCCAGTGGTGCCGCTGCGCCGAAGCCGGCCAGCGCCCCTGCCGCGAAAAAGGCTTGAGACCGACATGGCGACCAAAGCAAAAGCGATCAACGTCGACCTGAACTCGGTGTTCGAAGGCGCGGCCTCGCAGTTCCGCGCACTGAACCCGCAACAGCCGGGCCAATGGCCGATTCTTCCCAAGCTGCTGGCCTGGGTGGCCGTGGCCATCGTCATGGTCGTGCTCGGCTGGTTCTTCCTGCTGGCGCCGGCGCACGAAGAACTCGATGCGCAGCGTGCCCGCGAGCCCGTGCTCAAGGCCGACTACCGCTCGAAGCTGGGGCAGGCCGTCAACCTGGCCGAATTGCGCAAGCAGAAGCTGCAGGTCGAAGAGTACGTGACCCAGCTTGAGAAGCAGCTTCCCGGCAAGGCCGAAATGGACGCGCTGCTCTCCGACATCAACCAGGCCGGCCTGGGCCGCGGCTTGCAGTTCGAGCTGTTCCGCCCCGGCTCGGTGGTCGTGAAGGACTACTACGCCGAGCTGCCGATCGCCATCAAGGTCTCGGGCCGGTACCACGACATTGGTGCTTTCGCGGGCGACATCGCCAACCTGTCACGCATCGTGACCTTGCACAACCTCGTGATCACGGCGCCCAAAGATGCGAGCGGCACACTGTCGATGGAAGCCACGGCGCGCACCTACCGCTACCTCGACACGAACGAGATCGAAGAGATCAGGAAAGCCGCAGCCAAAGCGAAAGCTGCAACGGCAGGGGTGAAAAAATGATGGCCATGTCTGCACGAGCCAGGCTGCTCATGTTGATCGGCGTCGTGGCAGTTGCCGCAGCCGGGTGCGGCGGTGAACAAGACGAACTCACGCAATGGATGGACCAGCAACAGCGTGAGGTGAAACCCAGCGTTCAGCCCCTGTCGCCGCCGAAGAAGTTCATTCCGCAAGCCTACGTGGCGCTGACCGGCGTGGAGCCTTTCAGCACGCAGAAGCTCAGCGTGGCGCTCAAACAAGAGGCGCGTCAGCCCAACTCGCTGCTGGCCAAGGAAATCAACCGCCGCAAGGAGCCGCTCGAGGCCTACCCGCTCGACAGCATGAGCATGGTGGGCAGCGTGTCGAAGGCGGGCCGGCCTTACGCCCTGTTGAAGGTCGACAGGCTGCTTTACCAGGTGAAGCAGGGCGACTACCTCGGCCAGAACTTCGGAAAGATCACCAAGATTTCCGAGACCGAGCTTTCGCTCAGGGAAATTGTTCAGGATGCAGCGGGCGAATGGATTGAGCGCAGCAGCGCCCTCCAGCTCCAGGAGAAGGCGCGATGAAGAGCAATCAGGAGAATCAGATGACAGCTAAGTGGCGCTCCCGTGCCTTGGCGCTTGCGTTGTTCGTCGGCGCCTGTGCACCTGCGATGGCGCAAAACGCGATCCAGTCGATCAACACCACCCAGCAAGCGGGTTCCGAGGTCGTTCGCATCGAACTCTCGGAAGCGCTCGCCGCGGTGCCTGCCGGCTTCACGATCCAGACACCCCCACGCATCGCGATCGACCTGCCCGGCGTAAGCAACGGCCTGGGCAAGCCCAGCGTCGAAGTGAACCAGGGCAACCTGCGTTCGGTGAACGTGGCGCAAGCCGGCGAGCGTACTCGCCTCGTGCTCAATCTCAAAAAGGCCGCAACCTACCGCGCCGAGCTTCAAGGCAAGGTGCTGTTGCTGATTCTTGATGGCGGCGCGCCCGCAGCCGCCACCACGGCGGCCGCAGCGGCTTCGCCCGAACCCGTGCGTTTCGCCGAAAGCCTGAACCGCAACCCGCTCGCGCTGAAAGACATCGACTTCCGCCGCGGCAGCGACGGCGCCGGCCGCGTCATCGTCGACCTGCCGAACAACCAGGTGGGCGTCGACATTCGCCAGCAAGGCCAGAGCCTGGTCGTTGAGTTCCTGCGTTCGACCGTGCCCGACGCTTTGCGCCGCCGCCTCGACGTGACCGATTTCGGCACGCCGATCAACACCATCACCACCACGCAGAGTGGTGACCGCGTGCGCATGCTGATCGAACCCAAGGGCAACTGGGAACACAGCGCGTACCAGAGCGACAACCAGTTCGTGCTCGAAGTGCGGCCGCAGAAGGTCGACCCAAACAAGCTCACGCAGGGCGTCGGCTACGCGGGCGAGAAACTCTCGCTGAACTTCCAGAACATCGAAGTGCGCGCCTTGCTTCAGGTGATCGCCGACTTCACCAATTTCAACGTCGTGACCAGCGACACCGTCACCGGCAACGTGACGTTGCGCCTCAAAGACGTTCCCTGGGACCAGGCGCTCGATATCATCCTGCAGGCCAAGGCACTCGGCCTGCGCAAGTCGGGCAACGTGATCCTGATCGCGCCGAAAGACGAGCTCAACGCCAAAGAGAAGATCGAGCTTGAAGCGAAGGCGCAAGTCGCGTCGCTTGAGCCGTTGCGCACACAGTCGTTCCAGCTCAACTACGCCAAGGCCGAAGACGTGGCCAAGGGCCTGGCGGGCCAGGGCAGCTCGGGTGGTGGTGGCACCGCTTCGCGCATCTTGTCGCCGCGCGGTTCGGTGATCTCTGAGGCGCGCACCAACCAGCTGTTCGTGAGCGACATTCCGTCCAAGCTCGAAGAGATTCAGACCCTGATCTCGAAGATCGACATTCCGGTGCGCCAGGTGCTGATTGAATCGCGCATCGTCGAAGCCGACGAGACCTTCGGGCGTTCGCTGGGCGTGAAGCTCGGAGCCTCCGACCTGCGCGGTGTGCGCGGCGGGGTGCCCGGCTACAGCATCGGCGGTGGCACCCGCATTTCACCGGGGGCCAACCTCAACGCCGTGGGCGGGCAGACGCTACAAAACGGCAACACGGTGAACTTCAGCGACACTAACTTCGTGAATCTTCCCGCCACAGGGCAGGGCGGTTTCGACGCTGCCACGTTCGCGCTCTCGCTGTTCAGCGCCACCGCGAACCGCTTCCTGAACCTTGAGATCTCGGCGCTCGAAGCCGAAGGCAAGGGCAAGCTGGTGTCCAGCCCGCGTGTCATCACGGCCGACCAGCAAAAGGCCATCATCGAACAGGGCGAAGAAATTCCGTACCAGGTGGCCACCTCCAGCGGGGCGACCTCGATCGTGTTCCGCAAGGCCAACCTCAAGCTGGAAGTCACGCCCCAGATCACGCCGGAAGGCAACGTGATCCTGGATGTGGACATCACCAAGGACAGCCGAGGTGCATTGGCCGGCAGCGCGGGCTTTGCGATCAACACCAAGCACGTGAAGACGCAGGTGCTGGTCGAGAACGGCGGCACGGTTGTCATCGGCGGCATCTTCGAACAACTCGATCGGGAAGACGTGTCCAAGGTGCCGCTGCTCGGCGACATTCCTTACCTCGGCTACCTGTTCAAGACGAAGACCAAGGCTTCGACGAAGACTGAGCTGCTGATCTTCCTGACACCGAAGGTTGTGTCAGACAAAACTGCCGTCCGCTGAACCCCAGCGAACCTGACGCGAAATTGAGAGTGAACTTCACAATGAAGATGCTTCGACACACCTTGGTATGGCTGTTCCTGTTGGGCCTCGCCGCCTGCGGCGGTGGCGGCGGAAGCGCAGGCAGTGGTCCGTTCGGAGGTACACCGACCGTGCCAGGCGGCGCTGCATCAGCTCCGATCACGGCGCCAACGATCGTTCTGGAGCTTTCCAGCTCAACGGTGACCTCGTCATCGCCCGCGACCGTTACCGCTACGGTGAGAGACGCCAGCGGGGCGGCGATTCCCAATCAAGTGGTCACTTTCGAGACACTTCTGAAGTTCGGCGTTTTGAGCGCCAGCACTGCGCTGACGAACAGCTCAGGGCAAGCCATCGTCACGCTGTCCCCCGCCGCCAGCACTACGACGGGTGCCGATTCTCTGACTGCCAAAGTCACGGTGAACGCGCTGGCGGCCACCGCCACTACTGGGTTTCAACTCACGTCGACAGACGTTTCAATTGCCGAGTTCACGTCTGACATTGGTGCGGGCACCCTGACGGCTTACGGGCAAACAACGTTGACGGTGACGATTGCGGGTGCCGCGACCGGTGCGTCGGTAAACCTCAATGTCACATCGGCGTGTGTATCGGCTGGAAAAGCGACGCTCTCGCCTGCGTCCACCACTACTACAACGGGTACTGCGACGTTCCTCTTCAAGGACACAGGAGGCTGTGGCTCCACCCTCACCAGCGACACGCTGCAAGTGGCGGTTACCGGTTCTGCGGCCACCCAAACTCTCAGCCTCGGCTTGACCGCGCCCACTGCCAGCAGCATCGCGTTCGTTTCGGCTTCACCTGAAACTATCTATTTGAAAGGGTCTGGATTCGTTGCCACGTCGCAAGTCACGTTCAAGGTTGTCGATGTTGCCAACAACGCTCTTCCTGGGCAGGGCGTCTCAATGATCGCCACCACCTATACCGGTGGGCTCACCCTTGATGGCGTATCGACGACAGTGACAAAGACGAGTGACTCCAACGGGCTGGTGACTGTGCTCGTGAATTCCGGCACTATCCCAACCCCGGTGCGAATCAGAGCCACACTGGTAAGTTCGGCCGTGACAACTTCGTCGAGCAACTTGTCGGTGGCTGTTGGTCTGCCAACGCAGACGGCTTTTTCGTTGTCGCAGAAGACCCGGAACATCGAGGGCTTCAACATTGATGGCACCCCCAACACCTATACGCTGATCGCATCTGATCGAATGGGCAATCCAGTCCCGGCAGGAACCTCAATCAACTTCGTTTCCGAGGGTGGACAGGTTGTAGGTGTTGGCCAAATTGCGCTAACCAACGGGCTCGCGAGTACGACGGTGGGTTTCCAGTCGGCAAGCCCACGACCGGCAAATGGGCGGATCACGGTTGTTGCCTACGCTTTGGGCGAAGAGTCATTCGCTGATACGAACGGCAACAACGTCTATGACGCTGGCGAAGACTTTCAGGACCTCGGAGACGTATTCATCTCCCGCACTTTTACGAAGACCTTTGACGAGGCCAACGACCAGCGGATCCCGCAAACGCTGACGGGTGCAGCAAATTGCGTGAACGCAACGTCTGCGCTTCTTGTTCCCGACAGGACCGTACCAACGGCCGCAAGCTACGCCGGCGTAAGCCGCTGCGACGGTGTCTGGGGCCAAGCGTTCGTGCGGCGGGCGACTGAAACGGTTCTTTCTACCTCTTCAGCGGGCCCATTGTGGTTGAGCGTCTCGGGCGCTTCCCCTCAATCCAAACTCGATGCTGGTTGCAGTCTTGTCACTCTGGAAGGTGATGCTGGCGCGCCTGTCAGTGCGTATGCTGTAGGCGCCGGCACGTTGCGGTCGGTGGCGACGTCGGGTACGTTGTCATTTTTGCTTTCCGACGCAAATCCCGTGCGCCTCAACCCGATGGCTGCGGGTACGACCTTGACGGTCACCACGACGAGTAACTTGACGGTGGCGGTTCTGGCGGGCTCGCCAGTGCCTGACTCCTCGTCTGCGACGGCTGCGGCGGTAAGTTACGAGTTCACCAACGGAGCAACATCCGGAACCATCACCTTGAATGTCAGGTCTCCGAGCGGTCTGACGAGTTCCTTCTTCGTTGCAATCACGACCTCGGCAGGAACGAGCACTTGCCCTTAGGGCTCAGCCTGATCGGCATGCCCGGCGGTGGCAAATCCACCGTCGCGCGGCATCTTGCCAAGCGGCTGAACCTTTCACTGGTCGATTCCGACCAGGTCATCGAAGAGCGAATCGGCGAGCCGATTCGCAGCTTCTTCGAGCGTGAAGGCGAAGAGTGTTTTCGTGATGTCGAGCAAGCCGTGATCGCCGACATCACCCGTTCTTTCCAGGGTGTGCTCGCCACTGGCGGCGGCACCGTGCTGCGTGCTGCCAACCGCGAGGTGCTGCGCCAGCGCTCGACGGTGCTCTACCTGAACTCGTCGCCGGAAGCCTTGTTCCGCCGCCTGCGCTTCGACAACAAGCGCCCGTTACTGCGCGTTGAAGACCCGCTGCAGCGCTTGCGCGACCTGCATGCGGTGCGCGACCCGCTGTACCTGGAGACTGCACACTTCGTGGTGGCCACCGGCCGTTCGTCGATTCCCACGCTCGTCTCCACCATCCTCACGCAGCTCGAACTCGGCGGCATCATCGACCCCTACAGCGTGCCCTCGGTCATCGACCCTTCACCATGACAACCCAACCCAGCCGCGTCACGATCGACCTCGAAGGCCGCAGCTACCCGATCGTTATCGGCGCGGGCCTGCTCGACCAGGCCGACACTTTCGCTTCGCTGCCGAACGGCAGCGCTGCGGTGATCGTCACCAACGAGACGGTGGCGCCGCTGTTTGCCGACCGCCTTGCGCGTGCGTTGCAGGGCAAGTTTGCGAGCACGCACCTCGTCACGCTGCCCGACGGCGAAGCCTACAAAGATTGGGCCACGCTCAACACCATCTTCGACGCACTGCTCGGTGCCGCATGCGACCGCTCGAGCACGCTGTTCGCGCTCGGTGGTGGTGTGGTGGGTGACATGACCGGATTCGCCGCCGCCTGCTACATGCGCGGCGTGCCCTACGTGCAAGTGCCCACCACCTTGCTCGCGCAGGTCGACTCTTCGGTCGGCGGCAAGACGGCCATCAATCACCCGATGGGCAAGAACATGATCGGCGTGTTCAATCAGCCGCTGCTGGTGGTGGCCGACATCGAAACGCTCGATTCCTTGCCCTCGCGCGAGCTCGCGGCCGGGCTGGCAGAAGTGATCAAGTACGGCCCGATCGCCGACCACGCGTTCTTCGAGTGGCTCGAAGCCAACCTGGCGGCGCTCATTGCCCGTGACCGGCCAACGTTGGCGCGCGCGATCCGGCGCTCGTGCGAGATCAAGGCCTGGGTCGTGGCGCAAGACGAGCGCGAAACCGGCCTGCGCGCGATTCTCAATTTCGGCCACACCTTCGGCCACGCCATCGAAGCCGGGCTCGGTTACGGCGAGTGGTTGCATGGCGAAGCGGTCGGCTGCGGCATGGTCATGGCGGCCGACTTGTCGGCCCGGCTTGGCCTAGTCGACGCGGCCTACGCTGCGCGCATCGCGCGGCTGGTCGAGCGCGCCGGCCTGCCTGTGCGCGGCCCGGCGCTCGGCGTGGAGCGCTACCTGGAACTCATGCGGGTCGACAAGAAGGCCGAATCCGGCCAGACCCGCTTCGTGTTGATCGACGGCCAGGGCAGCGCGCGCCTGAGCCGTGCGCCTGCCGCCCTGGTGGCCCAGGTGATCGAGCAGCACACAGGCTGAACCGCCTGCTCGCCGTGCTGCCAGTTCGGCAGCTCGGTAGCGAACGTGAACTGCGGCACAGTCGCCAGGAAGGGCTTGCCGTCTGGTCGGCCAGCCCTTCCGTTCGTCGGCCGGTACGCTCCCGCGTGCACCGGCCTCCATAAACTGCCGCCAAGAACTGGGAAGGCTCCGAATGCGCGTCCAAAAAGGTTTCACCCTCATCGAGGTCATGATCACCGTCGCGGTGGTCGCGATCCTGAGTGCCATCGCGATCCCGAGCTACACCGACTACATCCGGCGGGCGCGCATCACCGAGGCCACGTCAGCGCTGGCCAGCATGCGGGTCAAGTTCGAACAGTTCTTCCAGGACAACCGCACCTACGCGGGGGCCTGTACTGTGGCACCAGCGGTTTCGGTCGCCATGCGGCCGGTAGACACCACCAACTTTACGTTCGACTGCCCGGCGGGGGCGCTCACTGCCACTGACTACGCCATCACCGCTACCGGAATCGCCGGTACCACCATGGCGGGTTTCACCTACCGCATGGCGATGCAGCCGGCCACTGGTGTGGTGATGTCGTCGACGTTCCCTGTGTCATCCGGGTGGACGAATTCCACGAGCTGCTGGGTACTTAAGAAGGATGGCTCGTGCTGAAACGCCGACGTCACAGCGGCTTCACGCTGATCGAGATCATGGTCACGCTGGTGATCGTCGCGCTGATGGTCTTCATGGCGCTGCCATCGATGACCACCTACTTCCAGAATTCGAAGATCGGCTCCGCTGCGCAGGCTTATGCCACCGGCATGCAGGTGGCTCGCGCAGAAGCGATCCGGCGCAACCTGCCGGTCGAGTTCGTGCTCACCGACTCGGACGTTACCGCGTCCAACATCGAAAACCTGGCCGCACCTGCGGCAAACGGGCGCAACTGGCTGGTGCGCGTGTTCAACCCCGCCAAGGCGGCGTTCGATCTGATCGAAAAGAAGTCAGCCCTCGAAGGTTCGGGCCAGATCGCCGGCAGCACGCCCACGGTGTCGGTTACCGGCACCGCCCAGGTGCCGCCCACTGCCTTTGACGGCATCGTGACGTTCAATGGGTTCGGCGGCACCACCACCACGAGCCAAATTTGGCTTGACATCAACAACCTCGCCGGCGGTGCTTGCTTCCCGGCTGGAACGATGCGCTGCTTGCGCGTGCGCGTCACCCCCGGTGGCCAGGTGCGGGCATGCGACCCACAGTTGGCGGCACCCGACAGCCGCGCGTGCATTTGAAAGAACGAGCATGGCCAAACCAGCACAACGCGGTTTCATGGTGATCGAGGCGCTCGTCGCGATCCTGATTTTTTCGCTCGGCATTCTCGGGCTCGTCGCCATGGGCAGCGCTGCGATTGGTGCGCAGTCCGATGCGCGTTTTCGCACCGATGCTGCGGCACTCGCCGACGAGATCGCGAACCAGATGGCCGTGAAGGCGGCTCGTGACACCAACCATATTTCTGCAGGGCCTGATCTGGTTCTGCAGGCGTCACTTCTCACGTTCGCGCACCTGCCGACCGGTATTCCCGGCCCGGGGGGGTGTAATTTCAGCGGCACGCCTTCGGCGAATCTGGTCGCGCAACAGTGGGTCACCGATGTGCTTACCGGCCCGCGCAGATTGCCCGGCGCCACCGCTGCAACCCAGCAGATCGTTGTAACGACCGCCAACTTCAATCGTATCGACATCACGGTGTGCTGGCAGGCACCCAACGACCAGGCGATGCGTCGCCACACGCTCGTGACCTACATCAACTGATGCGCACCATGAAGCAACTTCGTGTTCACCTGCCACGCCAGCGCCGTGCGCGCGGCTTCAGCCTGGTCGAAATTCTCGTCGGCGTGGCCATCGGCGTGGTGGGCATGCTGGTCATCTTCAAGACCATTGCCACCTGGGACACGCACACGCGCTCCACCACCGCCGGCAGCGACGCGCAGACCACCGGCAGCCTGTCCATGTTCAATCTTGAGCGCGACATCAAGCAGGCCGGCCAGGGCTTCATGGGCATTGGCTTCGTCCCCGGCGTGCCGCCGAGCGCGCTCGGCTGCGCCGTCAGCGGCCGTGACACGCAAACCGGCCGCGACCTGGCCTTCAACATGGTGCCGGTGACGATCGGGCTGACTGCGGGGCAGCCCGACACCATCACGGTGCTCTATGGCAATTCGCCGTATTTCGTCTCGGAAGAAAAATACACTGCAACGACCGGCACCACCAAAACACTCGAGCGCCGAAACGGCTTCAGAATGGGCGATGTGGCCATAGCCGGCGCAGGCGCCAACTGCAACCTGCTTCAAGTGACCGACGACACCAACGCCGACGGCAAAACGATTGTTCACGGCGAATCGGCGAACTACCTCAACTCGTACGCCATACCGCCGGCACCGAAGCTTGCGCGCTACAACTCGGCGGGCCTGCCCGCGCTCGTGGGGGCAGGCACCATCTACAGCTTGGGCCCAAATCCGCGCCTCGACACCTGGGCGGTCGACGCCGCCGCGGGCAATCTCACCAACACCGAGCAGTTCACCGGCGCGCCTGCCTTCGTGGTCGGTGACGGCGTGGTGAACATCAAGGCGCTGTACGGAATGGACCTCATCGGCAACCGCACGGTGAACAGCTGGACCAACATTGCACCCACCACCGCCGCGGGTTGGGCGCAGGTGATGTCGGTGCGCGTGGCCATGCTCGTACGCAGCCGCCAGTTCGAACGCACCGCTGACCAAAGTGCGTCGGGTGTCCCGACCGGCGTCACGCCCAACCAGCCGACCTGGTCTGGCGCCGCGATCCTGCCGCCAATTCCCGACAGCGACTTCGTGATGACCAACACCAACGGCTCGCCCGACTCCTTCGGCCTGAACGACCCAGACCCGTTGAACTGGCGCTACTACCGCTACCGCGTCTACGAAAAAGAGATTCCCTTGCGCAACGTCATATGGGGCATGACACCATGAACAGCACCCGTACCCCAACTTCTTCTGCACGCCTGCGGGCGCGTTCCACGCCGCGGCGTGGAGAACGCGGCGTGGTGATGTTCGTCGCGCTCGTTGTGTTGATCGTGATGACGCTCGCCGGCCTGGCCATGTTGCGCCAGATGAGTTCGGGCGTTTCGATCGCCGGCAACATCGCATTCAAGCAGGGCGCGACCGCGGTGGCCGACGTCGGCATCGAACAAGCGCGCGCCTTCCTCACCGGCGCGCCGCCGCCGACGATCGACATCCCCGCAAGCGGCTACTACGCCACCTGGGCGGGCAGCGTCGACCCCTGGGATGCCACCTGGGATCCGATGTGGAACGCGGTGCCCGACATCGTTACCGCCTCGGGAACTGTGCGTTTCATCATCCAGCGGCTGTGCAACAGCACCGGGCCGGCGGTGGGCGGCGCGCAGCAGTGTTCCGATGCCATTCCGAAGTCGGGCGGCGGTGAAAGCAAGGGCGGCTGTTCTTACAACGACTGTAAGGAGACCCTGGACCCTCAGCCTTTCTTCCGTGTCACGGCCCGTGTCATGGGCCCGAGAAACACGGTCAGCTACACCCAGGTCTTGATGAATTGAAGACCACGGTCTCAGGGAGAACAACATGATTTCCAAGTACGAGTCTTTTGGCCCCACCCGAACGTGCACCACGCTGCGCCGGGTGCTGGCACTGGCGGCCACGTCGCTCGGCGTGAGCACCGCATTCGCCGCGCCAACCGACATTTCGAGCACGCCGTTCACGAGCACCACCTCGGCCCAGGCCAAGCCGAACATCATGTTGCTGATGGATGCTTCGCAGTCCATGAGTCGAACGCACATGCCTGACGAGGTGGAAGACGTCACCACCGTCAACAGCGTGGGCTACAAGGCCGCGCAGTGCAACGTTCTGTACTACAACCGCAACCAGACCTACCTGGTCCCAAAGAAGCCGGATGGCTCTCCCTTTCCTACGCCAAGTTTCACCGCAGCGCGCTACGCCGGTTTCGGCGACTACTTCACGACTCAGAATTTGGCAACGGTAAACCTGTCGAGTCAGTTTTTGCCGTATGACTTGTCGACCTTGTCTCGTCAGGGAACCCCTGTGCCTGCGGGCGCCCCCGCCTTCTACTACTACTACACGGGTAGTCTTACTTCGCTTGCCTATGGGGCGCGGCCCTGTACGGACCTAGACAGCCTCACGACCGACGGTGCCTGGAAAAACACGACCGACGGAACCGGCCAGTGGACACGCGTGCATGTCGGTGCCACTTCCGGCCCCAGCGGCGCCGACGAGCGCACAAACTTTGCGATCTGGTACTCGTACTACCGTACCCGTATCGGCCTGACGAAGAGCGCTGCGAGCTTGGCGTTTACTCCGCTGACCGACAGCTTCCGGGTCGGATTTCTGACGGTAAACCCGAAGAACGATCCCAACGACTCGTCAATCAACGCGAGCCGATACCTGGCGATCAACGATTTCAATGCCCCCCAGCGCACCAACTGGTTCGACAAACTGTTCTCACAAATACCGGGCGGTTCGTCACCGGCTCGCGAGGGGCTGGCACGCGTTGGCAGGCATTACGCGGGCAAGACCGATGGCATCAACAGCGGCATGAGCGAAGACCCGGTGCAGTACTCGTGCCAGCAGAACTTCACGATCATGACCACCGACGGCTACTGGAATGCCGATGCTGAAACACCCGGCCGCGGCCCGGTGCAGATGGACGGTACGACCCTCGTTGGCCAGCAAGACGGTTCGTTGACCGACGCGTCGGGCCTGACGCCGATGCCGTTGTGGGACGGTTCCCTGACTTCTGTCAGAACCACACGGGATGCCTCGAACTTCTACTTCGACGCGAATTGCGTCGGCCCCGCACTGCTGCGCAGCACGTCGCAAAAGCTCGCCAGCACCAAGCAGTACACCTCGAGCACGAGCCAGACTCGAAAGGTCAGCCAGCAGTACACCACCAGCACCCAAACGGCGTTGCAGAGTACGGCTCAGTACGCCACAAGCACACTGCAGACGCTGCAGAGAACACAGCAGTACACACAGAGCACTGTTCGCTACGAAGAGGGGAGCACGCAGTTCTTTGCATCCACCAGCCAGCGAAGCCAGGTGACTGAGCAGTACACCACGCAAACCCGGGTGATCTCGGCCGCGACGATGCAATACAAGACGACGACTGAGCAAACGAAGAAGACGACGTTGCAGTACAGCACGTCAACCTCCAACATCACGCGAAGCAAATATCAGCGCACCATCGCGACGGAACAGTACAAGCTGGGCAAGACGCAGCAGACCAGCCGTCAGACCCAGCTCCTTTCTTACAACGGGTTGACTGAGCTCTATACGCCGGTTGCGACGTGCACGCCGGGCGGAAGCATCAGCTGCAGCACGCGTGAAGTCACGCCTTTGGCTCCGGTGGCCAGTTGCACCGTTGGCACCTCGTCATCGGGCTCGCCCAATTACATCACCACAGTCTGCAGCGATGTCGTTGTCAGCGCACCAACGCCGGTGGCGTCTTGCACGGCTGGCGTGACACAAAGCGCCAGCCCGAACTTCGTCACGTCGACCTGCACCTTGACAACGACGCCCGCGACGCTTGACACGGCCGCCACGCCCTGCACGCCGGGCGTGACAAACGGTGTATCGCCGAACTTCGTCAAATCGACTTGCGTCAACGTTCCCGTCACCGGCGAAACAAACGTTCCGGTAGCAACTTGCACCAACGGGAACAGCGGCTCGCCGAGCTACATCACGACCGCGTGCACGCCCACGTCGACGCCCGCCACGCCCAGCCCGGCCTGCACGGTGGGCAGCGTGACCAGTGCGACGTCTCCTTTCACGAAGACCACCTGCACCAAGAGCATCGACACGCCCAACGTATTCGTCGCCAATACGCCGGTGTGCGCTGACCAGACTGCCGACAGCACGAACAACTACACGAAGATCACCTGCGCTACGGTCACGACACCTTACGCGCCCATCAGTAGCGTCTGCACCGACGGGCAGACCACCAACCTGGGTTCCTTCAAATACTCCACCTGCGCTGTCACCACGATCTCGGCGAGCGCACCGATCGGGAGTGCCAGTTGCACGACCGGGTTCAGCACCGATCCTGTCATCGGCTCCGTGCAGACGGTCTGCTCCGGGCTTACGTGGGCTGCGGCTGTGGGCGTGCCTTTGATCCCGGGGTGCACGGCCGGGGATTCGATCGGCCCCGGTCCGGCATATGTTCAGACGCGTTGCGCATATTCCAAAAACACCACCTATCTGAAAGCGTCCGCCACTTGCACGCCTGTTCTCGGCACCACGGCTCCGTACAAGAAGGTGGACTGCAACACGGCAACGACGCCACCCACGCCGGTGGCCTCGTGCACGCTGGTCCCGCCCACCACGAACAATGGAAGCGCTGGCAATTGGGTCTACACCACGTGCACCCAGACGGTGGTTCCGCCAGCGCCTGTCGCTGCCTGCACGCCGAACACCGGCCTGCCGCCGTACATCAACCGGACGTGCACGACCTTCGCGACGCCCGCAACCCCGGTTCTCACGTGCGCGCCTTTGGGCACAACCACCGGCCCCGGCCCGCAGTTCCTGCAAACGACTTGCAAGTTTACCGACACGACGGATGGGGTTCCGCAAGTACCCGCTTGCCTTGACGCGCTGCCAACCGCGGGTAACCAATTTAGAAGGATCACCTGCAGCACCAACACCACGGCGGCGGTCTTGGGCCCACAGTGCGCACCCGGTGTTTCCGGCGGTGCTGGAACAAACCACCTTTACACGACTTGTACCAAGAATGACCTGACCAGCAGCGTTCCCGTCGCCAGCTGCACGCCGAACTCGGCTGGGGCACCGAATTACGTGGTGACCACCTGCCCCACGCCCGTCCCCAGTGCGCCCGCGGCTGTCGCCTCATGCACGCCAGGTACGACCACCGGCCCTGGCCCGGGGTTTTTGCAGACCATTTGCGCGTCGAACACTGACGACGAATTTGTGGCGGACGCCGCCGCCTGCACCAACCAGGCACCGGCCCTTAACAACAACTACGAGACGGTCACCTGCACCACCACGGCGCCGCCTGCCGCCTTCGTGGCTTCCTGCACGCCGGGTTTCGCGAGCAGTGGCTGGCCCAACTACGTCAATACCACCTGTGTTGAAGTGCCGGGCACGCCGCCCACTCCTGCACCAAGCTGCACCAACAACGTCGGGGCCGGGCCTGAATTCATCACGACGACTTGCACCGATGGCCCGTCCACGGGGCCCACACCGGTGTTGACCTGCAGTGGAAGCAACAGCGGGGCGCCGGAGTACATCACCACGTCTTGCGCGACCGGTACCGCGCCCGGCCTGAAGCGCCTGTTCAACTCGAAAATCACGAGCGTCATTCAGAATTTCAGCGGAGCCATTCCCATCGGTGCGCCGACCGCGGGGCCGGGTTCCAGCACCAACAATCAGGTGACTGATGGCGTTTGCTACATCACCGGACTGACCACTCCGCCGCCGCTGCCGGTGCCCAACCCATACCGGCCGGGGGTTGCCGAGGCGCCTCTGGCTACGGCGTCTGTGGCGTCGTGCACGAGCGGCTGGCCTTGCGTGACCAGCGTGTCGCTGGACGGTGGCAGCACGAACTCTCTGGCCGACGTGGCGCAGTACTACTACGTGAACGATCTGCGGCCAGGCACAGCTTGGCCGAACACGGGGCCGGGCAGCGTGCCTGCCATCGGCGGTGGGCCGGAAGACGACCGTGCCACCTGGCAGCACATGACCACGTTCACGATCGCGCTGGGCGTGTCGGGTACCTTGAACTACCGGTCGGACTACCGGAGTTCGGCCGCAACGACCGGTGACTTTGCTGACCTGCGCACCGGTGCCAAGAGCTGGCCGATCTGGCCAGACCCGAACACGATCTACGTCTCTGACGGAAATCCCCTCCATGGCACATTTAACTGGAACAATCCCCGCTCGATCGACGATTACTGGCACACGGCCGTCAATGGCCGTGGCCAGTACTTCAGCGCAGGCAACCCGACCTCGGTGATTGCAGGCCTGAGCGGTGCACTCGCAGGCATCACGGCGCGGCTGGCGGCGGGCTCGGGCGCAAGCGCTTCCAGTTCGCAGCCGGTGGCCGGCGACAACTACGCGTTCGTCGCGGACTACGTTACGTCGAAGTGGACTGGCGATTTGCGGGCCGAGCTGATCGACCTGGTCACTGGTGCCATTGGCACCACCTCGATCGATCCGGTGTCGGGTGCGGTCGTGCCGGGTGCGCCGGTGTGGTCGGCGCAGACCAAGCTCGACGCGATGACCGGTGCGCAATGCGACAACCGGAAGATCTATCTGTTCCGCACCGGCGCCGCCGACAACAAGGTGAACTTCAGTTGGAACACCCAAGCGTGCGACGCGGGCATGGCCCCGATCGGCGCTGCCGATACCGGCCTGAACGCGACCGAGCGCGGTTACTTCCAGGGCGCCAACATACTCGCGCTGAGCCAGTACCCGAGCATGACCGATGGTTCCGCTTCGACGGTCGACCAAATCACCGCGGCTTCGGGCGCCAACCTCGTCAATTTCCTGCGGGGCCAACGCGGCAACGAAGGCTTTGAGTCGGGTGTGGCGGGCAAGCTGTACCGCGATCGTGAACATGTGCTGGGCGACATCGTCAATGCACAACCGGTGTATGTGAAAGCGCCGTTTGCCGACTACGGCGACGCGGGTTACCCGGCGTTCAAGGCGGCCAATGCCGGCCGCACACCGATGGTGTATTCGGCAGCGAACGACGGCATGCTGCACGCCTTTTACGCCGGTACTTCGGTCGCTGACGTCAACGGCGGCAAGGAGGCATGGGCCATCATCCCCAGCGTCGTGCTGCCCAACCTGTTCAAGCTGGCCGACGCGAACTACAAGAACACGCACCAGTACTCGGTCGACGGCACGCCGACGGCAGGCGACGTTTACGACACCGGCTCGGCGACGTGGAAGACGATACTGGTCGGTGGCTTGAACGCCGGCGGCAAGGGCTACTACGCGCTCGACGTGACCGACCCGGCTGCGCCAAAGGGTCTGTGGGAATTCAAGTGGAGTGGCGTCTGCTACGACAACACGCCGGCGACTGCGGGCTCCGACTGCCATCTCGGCTATACCTTCGGCCGACCCGTGATCAGCAAGCTCACGAATGGCAAGTGGGTCGTGATGTTCACCTCGGGCTACAACAACATCAATTCACCGTCGGTCGCAGGTGACGGTGTGGGCTACCTCTACGTGCTCGACGCGGCCACCGGCCAGATCATCCACAAGCTCACGACCGGTGTCGGTGACAGCACCACGCCCAGCGGCCTGGGCCAGATCAACAACTTCGTCGACAACGCGCGCATCAACAACACGACGCTGCGCGTTTATGGCGGCGACCTGCTGGGCAACGTGTGGCGCTTCGACATCAACAACAACCTTGCACCGAGCGGATTCGAGGCCTCGTTGCTCGGAACGGCCAAAGACCCGTCGGGCAACGCCGAACCGATCACGGTACGCCCGGAACTGGCAGAAACCAGCGGCAAGCCGATGGTGTTCATTGCCACGGGGCGCCTGCTGGGAGCCACCGACGTGTCTGACCTTCAGGTGCAGTCGGTCTACGGGATCGTCGATCCATTGGGCGGCAACCCCGCGTTCGCGAACCTGCGCTCGGTACTCAGGCCGTTGGCGATGACTCAGGTCGGCGCCGGCTCGACGGCGTACCGCACCATCGCGTGTACCGGAACCACGGCGGAGTGCGGCACGACATCCGGCTGGGTCGTCAACCTGCCCGATTCCGGCGAGCGGGTCAACGTCAAGATGGAACTGCTGCTCGGCACGCTGATCGTCGCCAGCAACGTGCCGCAGAGCACGGCTTGCAGCTCCGGCGGCTACGGCTGGCTCAACTTCCTGAACTACAGCAGCGGCCTGGCCGTGAGCACAAGCCCGAACAGCAGCGTGTCCACGAGGTACGACGACGGATTGATCGTCGACGCATCACCCGTAAAGTTGCCGGACGGGACAGACAAGGCCGAGCTTCGCACTGGCGACGGGAAATTCACGCCGGTGCCTATTCCGAGGGAGCCGACAGGGGTACTTGGCAACCGCATCAGCTGGCGCGAGCTCAGCCAGTAGGCGCCGAGTTGCAGTGACGATGCTGGCGGCCGCATCGCCCCTGCGTTGGGGTTCCGGTTCCGCGGCTCAGGGCCTGGGGCGCTCGCGGGTGTGGGTGGCAGTCGCCCTGGCGCTGGGCTTGCATGCGTTGTTCTTGGCGCCCGCTCGCCCCACGCTGGTCGGCAGCGCGGCTCAGGAGGCGTCGCCGGTGATGCTTGTGCGCATGCTCACGCTGGAAGCGCTGAACCGGGGGCGTGGTCCCGCGCCGCTCGTGGTGCCGGCCGAGGCGCGGCCGGCGCCGGTGGCGGCGAACACGACCGCGGTGCGCGCAACCGGCTCCATTCCTGCGCCTTCCGTGATGCGATCGGCTGGGGTTGCGAAGTCACCGACACCTGAAACGGCCATGCCGCTCGCACCATTGGCCGAGCCAGGACTTCCGGCCGCGCCCGCTTACTTTGCTGGCGGAAAGCTGGACCCGGGCCCTACCCCGCTCGAAGACATCGAACCCACCTACCCCGAAGAAGCCAAGCGGCAGGAGGGCTCGGTCGTGCTGCGCCTGCTGATCAACGAATCGGGCATTGTGGACAACGTCGCCGTCGTGCGTTCCTACCCGCCTGGCCTCTTCGACCAATCGGCTCTCGAAGCGTTCGGCAAGGCGAAGTTCTCGCCAGGCAAGATGCTCGGCGTGGCGGTGAAAAGCCAGATAACGATCGAAGTGATGTTCACGCCGATCAACCGCGGCAAGGTTTCCGGTCGAAGCTACTGAACCGCCCCGCGCGGGAGCGCTGGCGTCTTGGCTACAGTTGCGGCATCGGGCATCGGCCCATTCACTTCGTAGTGCCGCATGGCCCGTCTCAGCCGTCTCGTAGTTGCAGGCCAGGCTCACCACGTGAGCCTGCGCGCTGTGGCCGGAAGCGATGCTTTCACCGACGCTGCCGACCATGCGCTGTTTCTCGACGCCCTGCAGCGCAGCGCCTCGGAGAACCGCGTTGCGGTCCACGCCTGCGTGCTGCTGGCCGACGAGGTACAGCTTCTGGCCACACCAACCGTGGCCGAAGACCTCGGCCGCATGATGCAGGCGCTGGCAAGGTTCTACGTCGGCCCCTTCAATCGGCGGCACGGGCGCACCGGCGCGCTCTGGCAAAGCCGCTTCCGGGCCGCGCCGGTGGGTGGGGCGGCCGAATTGCTGACTTGCATGCTCTACATCGAGCAGGCGCCACATCGGGCCGGCTTGGTGGGGGCGGCGGCCGACTTCACGTGGTCGAGCGCGGCCCACCATGCGGGCAAGCGAAACAACCCGCTGTGGGCGGCCGTGCCCCCGGCCTCTGGCTACTGGCAACTGGGAAACACGCCCTTCGAACGCGAGGCGGCTTATGCGGCCCTGCTCGAATCGCCGCTCTCGGCGAACGAACTGGCGAGCGTCGAGGCCACCACGCTGAAAGGCTGGGCATTGGGGTCTGGCGAGTTTATTGCTTGCCTGGCTGCGGAAACGCCGAGGCGGCCCGTCGCCGGGGCGCGGGGCCGACCGCGCAAGTCGATCTGACTCTGGCGGAGTGGGCCGCGGTGGTCCGACAGATTGATATGGCCCCATTTAAATTATGTGGAAATGTCAGAGAAGATTTAATGGTGCCTGACCCCATTTAAAAGCGATTGATGCCCTTGCTGCACTGCAGTATTCTTCGCTCCCCGAGAACGCCAGCCTGCGAGAACGCCATGCGCACGAACCCAACCGTTTCCAGTTCAGTGGCCGCTGCATCACCCGCCGAAATCGAGGCCGCGACCCGCGACGGCCTCTACGACCCGAGCAACGAGCACGATGCCTGCGGCGTCGGCTTCGTGGCCCACATCAAGGGCCGCAAGGCGCACAGCATCGTTCAGCAGGGCCTGAAGATTCTCGAGAACCTCGACCACCGGGGCGCGGTCGGTGCCGACAAACTGATGGGCGATGGCGCCGGCATCCTGATCCAGATTCCAGACGAATACTTCCGTGCCGAGATGGCCGGCCTTGGCGTCGAACTGCCACCGCCCGGCGAATACGGCGTCGGCATGATCTTCCTGCCCAAGGAACACGCTTCACGCCTGGCCTGCGTGCAGGAACTCGAGCGCGCGGTGAAGGCCGAAGGCCAGATCGTGCTCGGCTGGCGCGACGTGCCGGTCGATGCACAGATGCCGATGTCGCCCACCGTGCGCGCGAAAGAGCCGATTCTGAAGATGATCTTCATCGGCAGTGGCCCCGACGTGATCGTGCCCGATGCGCTGGAGCGCAAGCTCTATGTGATCCGCAAGACCGCGTCGAGCGCGATCCAGGCGTTGAAGCTCACGCACAGCCGCGAGTACTACGTGCCCAGCATGAGCTGCCGCACCATCATCTACAAAGGGCTGCTGCTTGCCAACCAGGTGGGCACCTACTACAAAGACCTGCAAGACCCGCGTGTCACCTCGGCGCTGGCGCTGGTACACCAGCGCTTTTCGACCAACACCTTCCCCGAGTGGCCGCTGGCGCACCCGTACCGCATGGTGGCGCACAACGGCGAGATCAACACCGTCAAGGGCAACTTCAACTGGATGCGGGCACGCGAAGGCGTGATGAAGTCGCCCGTGCTCGGCGACGATCTCAAGAAGCTCTACCCGATCAGCTTCGAGCACCAGTCCGACACGGCCAGCTTCGACAACGCGCTCGAGCTGCTGGTGATGAGCGGCTATTCGCTCGCGCACGCCGCGATGATGATGATTCCCGAAGCCTGGGAACAGCACTCGACGATGGACGAGCGCCGCCGCGCGTTCTACGAGTACCACGCCGCGATGATGGAGCCGTGGGACGGCCCGGCCGCGATGGTCTTCACCGACGGCCGCCAGATCGGCGCCACGCTCGACCGCAACGGCCTGCGCCCAACCCGCTACATCGTCACCGACGACGACCTCGTGGTCGGCGCTTCCGAATCGGGCGTGTTGCCGATGATTGCCGAGAACCGCATCATCAAGAAGTGGCGGCTGCAGCCCGGCAAGATGCTGCTGATCGACCTTGAACAAGGCCGCATCATCGAAGACGAAGAGCTGAAGAACCAGTTCGCTTCCGCCAAGCCTTACCGGCAGTGGATCGAGAGCGTGCGCGTGAAGCTTGAAGACGTGCCTGCCGGCGTTCGCACTGCCGCGCCGAAAGAGCCGCTGCTCGACCGGCAGCAAGCGTTCGGCTACACCCAGGAAGACATCAAGTTCCTGCTCAGCCCGATGGCGCAGGCCGGCGAAGAAGGCATCGGCTCGATGGGCAACGACTCGCCGCTGGCGGTGCTGTCGGACAAGAACAAGCCGCTCTACAACTACTTCAAGCAGCTGTTCGCGCAGGTCACGAACCCGCCGATCGACCCGATCCGCGAAGCGATCGTGATGTCGCTGGTGTCCTTCATCGGCCCGAAGCCGAACCTGCTCGACATCAACGCGGTGAACCCGCCGATGCGGCTCGAAGTGCCGCAACCGATCCTCGACTTCGACGACATGGCGCGGCTGCGCGAGATCGAAAAACACACCGGTGCGAAGTTCAAGAGCTATGAGCTGAACATCACCTACCCCTTGCTGTGGGGCGACGAAGGCGTGGAAGCGAAGCTCGCATCGCTGTGCGCGGAGAGCGTTGATGCGATCAAGAGCGGCCACAACATTTTGATCATCAGCGACCGCCACATGGACCGCGACTTCGTCGCGATTCCCGCCGTGCTGGCGCTGTCGGCCATCCACCAGCACCTGGTGCGCGAGGGCCTGCGCACGACGGCAGGCCTCGTCGTCGAAACCGGTTCGGCGCGCGAAGTGCATCACTTCGGCGTGCTCGCGGGCTACGGCGCCGAAGCCGTGCACCCGTACCTCGCGATGGAAACACTGGCCGACATCCACAAGGATTTGAGCGGCGACCTGTCGGCCGAGAAGGCGATCTACAACTACGTCAAAGCGGTCGGCAAGGGCCTGTCGAAGATCATGTCCAAGATGGGCGTGTCGACCTACATGTCTTACTGCGGCGCGCAGTTGTTCGAAGCCATCGGCCTCGACAAGCCGATGGTCGAGAAATACTTCCGCGGCACCGCGAGCCAGGTCGGTGGCATTGGCGTGTTCGAAGTGGCCGAAGAAGCGATCCGCATGCACAAGGCGG
Organism: Burkholderiales bacterium; assembly: GCA_039930465.1. Lineage (GTDB taxonomy): Bacteria > Pseudomonadota > Gammaproteobacteria > Burkholderiales > Burkholderiaceae_C > LMDS01. Next base: position 19,684 of record JBDTTU010000016.1, on the reverse strand, counting down.
CCTTCGGCGACGACCCGGTATTGGCCGACATGCTCGACGCCGGCGGCGAATACGCCTGGCGCGTGCGCGGCGAAGAACACATGTGGACGCCCGACGCGATCGCCAAGCTGCAGCACGCGTCGCGCGCCAACAAGTTCGAGACCTACAAGGAATACGCGCAGATCATCAACGACCAGTCGCATCGCCACATGACGCTGCGGGGCCTGTTCGAATTCAAGTTCGACCCGGCGAAGTCGATTCCGCTCGCCGACGTGGAACCCGCTGCCGAGATCGTCAAGCGTTTTGCCACCGGCGCGATGTCGCTCGGTTCGATCAGCACCGAGGCGCATGCCAACCTGGCGGTGGCGATGAACCGCATCGGCGGCAAGAGCAACACCGGCGAAGGTGGTGAAGACCCGGCGCGTTACCGCAACGAGCTGAAGGGCATTCCGATCAAGCAGGGCACGAAGTTCAGCGACGTGATCGGGCCGGGCAACATCCAGGTCGACTTCGCGCTCAACGAGGGCGACTCGCTGCGCTCGAAGATCAAGCAGGTCGCGTCGGGCCGCTTTGGTGTCACCACCGAATACCTCGTGTCTGCCGACCAGTTGCAGATCAAGATGGCCCAAGGCGCGAAGCCGGGCGAGGGCGGGCAATTGCCGGGTGGGAAGGTCACCGACTACATCGGCAAACTGCGTTATTCGGTGCCGGGTGTCGGCCTCATTTCGCCACCACCGCACCACGACATCTATTCGATCGAAGACCTCGCGCAGCTCATTCATGACCTGAAGAACGCGAACCAGCGCGCCAGCATCAGCGTCAAGCTCGTCAGTGAAGTGGGCGTGGGCACGATCGCGACCGGCGTGGCCAAGGCCAAGGCCGATCACGTGGTGATCGCCGGCCACGACGGTGGCACTGGCGCGTCGCCGTGGAGCTCGATCAAACACGCCGGCACGCCATGGGAGCTGGGCCTGGCCGAAACCCAGCAGACCCTGGTGCTGAACCGTTTGCGCTCGCGTATTCGTGTGCAGGCCGACGGCCAGATGAAGACCGGCCGCGATGTGGTGATCGGCGCCTTGCTCGGTGCCGACGAGTTCGGCTTCGCGACCGCACCGCTGGTGGCCGAAGGCTGCATCATGATGCGCAAGTGCCACCTCAACACCTGCCCGGTCGGCGTGGCCACGCAAGACCCGGTGCTGCGCGCCAAGTTCCAGGGCCGGCCCGAGCACGTCGTCAACTTCTTCTTCTTCGTCGCTGAAGAAGCGCGCCAGATCATGGCGCAGCTCGGCATTGCGAAGTTCGACGACCTGATCGGCCGCGCCGATTTGCTCGACACCAAGAAGGGCGTGGCCCACTGGAAAGCGCGCGGCCTCGACTTCAGCCGCATCTTCCAGTTGCCGGCAGCACCGGCCGATGTGGCGCGCCGCCAGACCGAGGTGCAAGACCACGGCCTCGCGCGTGCGCTCGACGTGAAGTTGATCGAAAAATCGATGCCGGCGCTGGAGCGTGGCGAGAAGGTGCAGTTCATCGAAGAAGTGCGCAATGTCAACCGCAGCGTCGGCGCCATGCTCTCCGGCGAGCTGATCCGCCGCCACCCCGAAGGCCTGCCCGACCAGAGCATCTTCATGCAGATGGAAGGCACCGGCGGCCAGAGCTTCGGGGCGTTCCTGGCCAAGGGCATCACGATCTACCTGATCGGCGATGCCAACGACTACACCGGCAAGGGCATGAGCGGCGGGCGCATCGCGATCCGCCCGAGCATCGAGTTCCGCGGTGACGCCACGCAGAACATCATCGTCGGCAACACCGTGCTCTACGGTGCGACCAGCGGTGAAGCGTTCTTCCGCGGTGTGGCGGGCGAGCGTTTTGCGGTGCGCTTGTCGGGCGCCTCGGCGGTTGTGGAAGGCACCGGCGATCACGGCTGTGAATACATGACCGGGGGCACGGTCGTTGTGCTCGGCAAGACAGGGCGCAACTTCGCCGCCGGCATGAGCGGTGGCGTGGCTTATGTGTACGACGAAGACGGCACGTTCGCGTCGCGCTGCAACACCGCGATGGTGTCGCTCGACAAGGTGCTGAGCGCGGCCGAGCAGGAAGCCGGCGCGAACCAGGGTTTGTGGCACCAGGCACAGACCGATGAAGCCACACTGAAGAAGATGATCGAAGACCACCACAAGTGGACCGGCAGCCTGCGTGCGCGCCACATCATGGACCACTGGGTCGAGTCGCGCGCCAAGTTCGTCAAGGTGTTCCCGAACGAATACAAACGTGCACTTGGCGAGCAGGCGGCGAAGGCTGCGCTGCTCAGCAGCGAATCGAAAGCGGTTCAAGAGGCTGGCAGCACAATCGCCAAGGCCAAGGGTGCCGAATCGAAGAGCAAGACCGTGCCGGCGAAGTAAGCAGCGCTTTCCTTCATCCGAAACGAACACGAACGAACACACAAGAGACATCATGGGCAAAGTCACCGGCTTCATGGAATACGAGCGCCTGGAAGAGGGCTATGCGCCCGTCGCCCAGCGCCTGAAGAACTACAGCGAATTCGTGATCGGCTTGAAAGACGCCGACGCAAAAGTGCAGAGCGCACGCTGCATGGATTGCGGCACGCCGTTCTGCAACAACGGCTGCCCGGTCAACAACATCATTCCGGACTTCAACGACCTCGTGTACCGCGGCGACTGGAAGAACGCGTTCGCGGTGCTCGACTCGACCAACAACTTCCCCGAGTTCACCGGCCGCATCTGCCCGGCGCCTTGTGAGGCGGCCTGCACGCTGAACGTGAACGACGACGCGGTCGGCATCAAGAGCATCGAGCACGCGATCATCGACCGCGCCTGGGCCGAAGGCTGGGTCGTGCCGCGCAAGGCCAAGCACAAGACCGGCAAGAAGATCGCGGTGGTCGGCTCCGGCCCGGCCGGCATGGCGGCAGCGCAGCAGCTCGCGCGCGCCGGCCACGACGTGACATTGTTCGAGAAGAACGATGCCATCGGCGGCCTGCTGCGCTACGGCATCCCCGACTTCAAGATGGAGAAGACCCACATCGACCGTCGCGTGGCGCAGATGCAGGCCGAAGGCGTGACGATGCGCACCGGCGTGCTGGTGGGCAAGCTGCCTGACGACACCAAGGTCACCAACTGGGCCAAGGAAACGATCACGCCCGAGCAGCTCAACGCCGAGTTCGACGCGGTGTTGCTGACCGGCGGCGCCGAAGCCTCGCGCGACCTGCCCGTGCCGGGGCGCGAGCTCGAAGGCATTCACTTCGCGATGGAGTTCCTGCCACAGCAGAACAAGATCAACGCCGGCGGCAAGATCAAGGGGCAGTTGCGCGCCGATGGCAAACACGTCGTCGTGATCGGCGGCGGTGACACCGGCAGCGACTGCGTCGGCACGAGCAACCGCCACGGCGCCGTGAGCGTCACGCAGTTCGAGCTGATGCCGATGCCGCCCGAGCAAGAGAACAAGCCGCTGGTCTGGCCTTACTGGCCGATCAAGCTGCGCACCTCGTCGAGCCATGAAGAAGGCTGCGAGCGCGAGTTCGCGATCGCCACCAAGGAATTCATTGGCGGCGAAGGCAAAGACAAAGGCAAGGTCAAGGCGCTCAAGTCGGTTCGTGTTGAATGGCAGGGCGGCAAGATGGTCGAAGTGCCGGGCAGCGAACAAGTGCTGCCGGCCGACATGGTGCTGTTGGCGATGGGCTTCGTCAGCCCGGTGGCCAGCGTGCTCGAAGCCTTCGGCGTTGAAAAGGACGCCCGAGGCAACGCCAAGGCCAGCATGGACTTCAGCGGCGGTTACGCCACCAACGTGGCCAAGGTGTTCGCCGCGGGCGACATGCGGCGCGGCCAATCGCTCGTGGTTTGGGCGATTCGCGAAGGCCGCCAGGCAGCGCGTGCGGTCGACGAATTCCTGATGGGCGCGAGCGATCTGCCGCGTTGAGCTTGGCCCTGTAACCGCGAGTTAAGGCGTTCCCTCAGGCCCTGCGCCCGCGCAGGGCCCATGCGACAATGTTTCGAGCGATGCCGACGCCCGGCCCCCGGCCGCGTCGAGCCTCTCACCCGTGACAAGAACACCTGACGAATGCCGAGTGAAACCCCCCAGCCGAACGCCGATCACTTGACACCCGACAAGCTGATCGAGATCGACCACGTCAGCTTCGGATACGACGCCAGCCGCAGCATCCTGAACGACATCTCGCTGAGCTTCCAGCGTGGCAAGGTCACCGCGATTCTCGGTGGCTCGGGCTGTGGCAAGACCACCTTGCTGCGCCTGATCGGCGGGGTGCTTGCGGCCGGCAAGGGCCAGGTTCGTTTCGACGGTGAAGTGATCGATGCACGCAACAAACAGCAATTGTTCCGCTTGCGTCGCCGCATGGGCATGCTGTTTCAGTTCGGTGCGCTGTTCACCGACCTCTCGGTGTTCGAGAACGTGGCCTTTCCGCTGCGCGAGCAGACCGATCTGACCGAACCGATGATCCGCGACATCGTCTTGATGAAGCTCAACGCGGTCGGCCTGCGCGGTGCCGCGCAGCTGCGCATCGCCGAAGTCTCCGGCGGCATGGCACGTCGTGTCGCGCTGGCGCGCGCGATGGTGCTCGACCCTGAAGTCATCATGTACGACGAGCCCTTCGCCGGCCTGGACTTGATCTCGATGGGTGTGGCCGCAAACCTGATTCGCACGCTCAACGACGTGACCGGCGCGACCTCGCTCGTGGTCTCGCACGACGTGCCCGAGTGCATGAAGATCAGCGACCACGTGGTGCTGCTGGCGGAGCAGGGCCGCATCGTGGCCCAGGGAACGCCCGAGATGCTGATGAACTCCAGCGACCCCGAGGTGCGCCAGTTCGTGCGCGGTGAGCCCGACGGGCCGGTCAGGTTCCATTACCCGGCGCGGCCCCTGGCCGAAGATTTCGGGGTGAGCGCGTGAGCAATCCGGTGCAGGCCCTGGGCCGTTCGGTGCTCGAGACGCTGCGCGCCCTCGGCCACACCGCATTCTTCTTCGCCGAGCTGCTGCGCAGCGTACCGGCCGCGCTGCGCCGGCCGCACCTGGTGGTGGCGCAGGTGCATGCGATCGGCAACCTCTCGCTCGTCATCATCATGGCCTCGGGGCTGGCGGTGGGCTTCGTGCTCGCGCTGCAGTCCTACTACGCGCTTGTCACCTACGGCGCTGCCGAATCGCTCGGCCTGCTCGTCAACCTTTCGTTGGTGCGTGAACTCGGCCCGGTCGTCACGGCTTTGCTCTTCGCTGGCCGCGCGGGCACGTCGCTCACGGCCGAGATCGGGTTGATGAAGGCCGGCGAACAACTCGCCGCGATGGAGATGATGGCGATCGACCCGAAGAGCCGGGTGCTGGCGCCGCGGCTCATTGGCGGCATCATCGCGATGCCGGTGCTGGCCGTGCTGTTCTCGGCCGTCGGCATCATGGGGGCCTATGTGGTCGCGGTGCAACTGATCGGCGTCGACGACGGCAACTTCTGGTCCGTCATGCAGAACGGCGTGGATGTGTGGCGCGACGTTGGCAACGGCATCATCAAGAGCGTTGTGTTCGGCGTGATCTGCACCTTCGTCGCCGTCTACCAGGGCTACGAGACGCAGGCCACGCCGGAAGGCGTGGCGCACGCCACCACACGCACGGTGGTGATCTCATCGCTGAGCGTGCTGGCGATGGACTTCGTGTTGACCGCGCTGATGTTCACACGCTGAAGGCAAAACAATTGAACGAGGTGATTCATGGGTAAGAAGAGCATCGAGATGCTGGTGGGCCTCTTCGTTCTGCTGGGGCTGGCGGGCTTGTTTTTCCTGGCGCTGAAGGCGGCGAACCTGGGCAGCTTCAGCGGTGGCGACACCTATTCGCTGACTGCGAAGTTCGACAACATCGGCGGCCTGAAGGTGCGCGCGCCTGTGCGCAGCGCCGGCGTGACAGTCGGTCGGGTCGCTTCGATCGGGCTCGACCCCAAGACTTTCCAAGGTGTGGTGCGGCTCGACATGCAGCGGGGGGTGCAGTTCCCGGCCGACTCGTCGGCGCGCATCCTCACCTCGGGCTTGCTCGGCGACCAGTACATCGGCCTCGAAGCCGGCGCCGATGAAAAGTCGTACGTCGGTGGCGACACGATCAAGCAGACGCAGTCGGCGATCGTGCTCGAAAGCCTGATCAGCCAGTTCCTCTTCAGCAAGGCGGCCGACGCCGGCTCCACGGCAGCGCCGGCCGGGGCGGGAGCGAAGAAGTGATTCGGCGGCGCAGGTCGATGCGCGTTGCCTCGGTCTTGTTGCTCGCGGCAACGCTACTGCTCGGCGCCTGCACGACGATCCAGAACGCGCGCGGTGGCCCGGGCCAGAAGCTCGACCCCTGGGAAAGCTGGAACCGCAAGGTGTTTGCTTTCAATGAGGGGCTCGATGCGAACCTGCTCAAACCGGTCGCCACCGTCTACGCCAAGGTCGTGCCGCAGTTCGTGCGCCGCAGCGTCGACAACTTCTTCGGCAACGCGGCCGATGCCTGGTCGGCCGTCAACAGCATGTTGCAAGGCAAATTCCAGCCGGCGTTCGAAGACACGGTTCGGTTCACCACCAACAGCGTGTTCGGGTTCTTCGGCCTGCTCGACATCGCCAGCGAATTCGGGCTCGATCACCACTACGAAGATTTCGGCCAGACCCTGGGCACCTGGGGGCTGGGCGCAGGGGCTTACGTGGTGTGGCCACTGTTCGGGCCCTCGACAGTACGCGACTCGATCGCGTTGCCACTCGACCGCTCGTTTTCACCGGCACTCGTCATCGACAACGGCGCCGCGCAGTGGGGCATCACCGGGCTGCAGGTGATCAACACCCGCGCCAATCTGCTCGGCGCCAGCCGGCTGCTCGACGACATTGCCCTCGACAAGTATTCTTTCCTGCGCGACGCCTACCTGCAGCGCAGACGCAGCCTGGTGTTCGACGGCGACGAGCCGGCCTCGGCCACGCCGCCCGGCGACGCCGAACCAGCGGTACCGGCGGCCAGCGCGGCCAGTGCATCGGCGCCGGCTACGGCCGCTTCGGCGGCCAACAAGTGACAGCTTGCAACAGTGCTGAGATGCGCACCCTGTGAACCGGCCGGGCTCGCGCCGCGTTGAACGCCTCGCAGCGCCTGAACCAATGCATTGCTGCGGGCTCTGAGAAACAGCGGGCGCTTTGCGGCCCGCGAACTGAAAGGACATTGATGACCACGACCCGAATCACCGCATGGCTCTCGACGGCCGCACTCAGCCTCGGCTGTGCGTTCGCACAGGCCCAGACCGCCAAGGCGCCTGACGCCCTCATCAAGGAAGTCTCGACCGAGGTGCTCGACTCGGTTCGTGATGACAAATCGATCAAGGACGGTGACGTTCAGAAGGTCATCGCGCTCGTCGACGCCAAGGTCTTGCCGCACGTCAACTTCCAGCGCATGACGGCCTCGGCCGTGGGCCGCTACTGGCGCCAGGCCACGCCCGAGCAGCAGAAGAAACTGCAGGACGAGTTCAAGGTGCTGCTGGTGCGCACCTATGCCGGCGCGCTCGCGCAGGTGCGCGACCAGACCGTGCAGCTCAAGCCGATGCGTTCCAGCCCAGGCGACAAGGAAGTCGTCGTGAAGACCGAGATCCGCGGCCGTGGTGACCCGATCCAGCTCGACTACCGGCTCGAACAGGTTGCGGGCGTCTGGAAAATCTACGACGTGAACGTGCTCGGCATCTGGCTGGTCGAGAACTACCGCAACACCTTCTCACAAGAGATCGGCGCGAACGGCATCGACGGCCTGATCGCCAAGCTGGCAGAACGCAACGCCAAGGCTTCGGCCGGCGCCGGCAAGAGCTGATCACGATGCTGCTGCTGCCCGCCACCATCACCGCGCGCGAAGCCCGCGACACGCAGCGCCTGCTCGCGCAGGCGCTGAACAACGAGCCCGCGAGCGGGGTGGTGGTCGACGCTTCCAATCTGCAGCAATTCGACTCGTCGGCCCTGGCGGTGCTGCTCGAATGCCAGCGTCTGGCGCAGGCTTTCGGCAGGGCTTTCTCGGTGCGCAACGCGCCGCCCAAGCTCGCCGCGCTGGCCAAGCTTTACGGGGTCGACGTGCTGTTGCTGCGCGACGCACCGGCAGCCGCCGCTTAGGTGTTCAGGCGCCGGTACGGCGCCGCGCCCGGAACTTCGCCCAAAGACGCCAGCCCAGCAGCACGGCCACGATCGCCGCGTAGACCGCGACTTCGGCGTAGTTGTGCTTGGCCGAACGCATCCAGAAGAAGTGCAACAACCCCAGCAGCACGACCGCGTAGACCAGCCGGTGCAGCAGCTGCCAGCGCGGTGCGCCGAGCGCCTTGATGGCACGGTTGAAGGAGGTCAGCGCCAGCGGCGACATCAACAGCAGCGCGCTGCTGCCCACCAGGATGAACGGGCGCTTGACGATGTCGCGCACGATGTCGCCCCACACGAATCCCATGTCGAGCCAGCCGTAGCACAGGAAGTGCATGCAGCCGTAGAAGAAGGTGAACAAGCCCAGCATGCGCCGAAAGCGCGCCAGCGCCGGTTGCCTGGCGATCGTGCGCAGCGGCGTGACGGCCAGCGTGATGCACAGGAAGCGCAGGGTCCAGTCGCCGGTCGAGCGGATCAACGCTTCGGCCGGATTGGCGCCGAGCGTGTCGGCGAAGGCGCCGTAAACAAGCCACGCCAGCGGCAGCAGGCACAGCACGAACAGCACCCCCTTGGCCGCCGGCCGCAGCAGCATCGGCTTGGCCCGCGGTGCAGCGGCAGGTACCGTGCGTGGTGTCAGCACGGAGGTCGGGGTCATCGCCACGCCGCGCCGATCAGTAGTTCTTCTTCAGGTCCATGCCGGCGTAAAGCTGGCCCACCTGGGCTTCGTAGCCGTTGAACATCAACGTCGGCCGCTTCTTCGCGAACAACCCGTCTTCGCCGATGCGGCGCTCGGTCGCCTGGCTCCAGCGCGGGTGGTCAACGTTCGGGTTCACGTTCGAGTAGAAACCGTATTCGTTCTTCGCCGCCTTGTTCCACGCGGTGCCCGGCTCTTTTTCGACGAAGCGGATCTTGACGATCGACTTGCCACTCTTGAAGCCGTACTTCCAGGGCAGCACCATGCGCACCGGCGCGCCGTTCTGGTTCGGCAAAACTTCACCATAGAGGCCGAAGCTCAGCAGCGCCAGCGGGTGCATTGCTTCGTCCATACGAAGGCCTTCGACATACGGCCACTCGAGCACACGCGAACCCACGAACGGCATCGTCTTCGGGTCGGCCAGCGTCACGAATTCCAGGTACTTCGCATTGCCCGTGGGCTCGACGCGTTTGATGAGTTCAGAAAGCGAATAACCGACCCACGGAATCACCATCGACCAGCCTTCGACACAGCGCAGGCGGTAGATGCGCTCTTCCATCGGCGCGAGCTTGAGCAACTCGTCGAGGTCGAACACCTTGGGCTTTTTGACCTCGCCTTCGATCGCGACTGTCCAGGGCCGGGTTTTCAGCGTGTGGGCGTTTTGGGCCGGGTCGCTCTTGTCGGTGCCGAACTCGTAGAAGTTGTTGTAACCCGTCACGTCGACGTAGGCCGTCGGCTTGTCCATCGTCACGACCCCGGCCACGCTGCTGCGCGCCCCGGCCAGCGCGGCCAGCTTGTTGGGCCGCGTCACCTGCGCCAGTGCGTCGCGCCCGGCCCACGCGGCCAGGGTCGCGCCGGCAGCGCCGGTGGCCAGCATTTTCAGCATGTCGCGGCGGCCCTCGTAGGCGGCGGCCGGCGTGATCTCGGAGGCATGGGCATGGCCGAAACCTCGGTCTTTGAGGAAATGCATGGTGCGGGTCCGGTTGGGGGTTCAAAGTTTCGTCGCCGTGCAGCTCGCGCTTCTTACACAGCAGCTGCGGGTGGAAGACGGCACTAAATCACGTCGCCGAAGTCGGTGGGCTCGAACAGCTGGAGCGAACTTTTCGAAACCCGTTCGCGAAAACTCTTGCGTGCAAAAAGTTTGGCCTGCGCCTGCTCGGGCAGGTCGGTGATGTTGATGACGTTCTTGACGATCAGCGTGTCGATCAGGTCTTCGATCACGCGCACGAAGTCGGCGTCGAGGCGGTCGAACTCTTGTGGCGCTTCGCGGCCCGGCTTGCCGAAGAATGCCTGCACCTCGGGGTGCTCATCAGCGAGAAATTCGTGGGCCTCGCCGACGCTGCGGTGCAGGCTCTCGACCAGGCCCAGGGCATTGCGGCGGACATAAGGCATGCAGCGCACTATAACGACGGGGCGCCGGCCGCGCTCGTGAAAAAGGCCGGTCAAAGACCGGCCCTTTCGCGGCGAACGCTGAACCTCGACTCAGCGCCGTTTCAGTGCAGGCCGGCAATGTAGTCGGACACGGCCTTGATTTCCTTGTCATTCAACTTCGCGGCCACGCCGGTCATCGGCAGGCTGTTCTTGCGCGCGCCGCTGCGGAACGCCACCAATTGCGCTTCGGTGTAGTCGGCGTGCTGGCCGGCCAAGCGTGGGTACTGGGCGGGCAAACCGGCGCCAGTGGGGCTGTGGCAACCGGCACAGGCCGGGATGCTGCGGTCGGCGATGCCACCACGGTAGATCTTCTCGCCGAGCGAGACCAGATCCTTGTTTTTCGCGAATCCAGGCTTGGCTTCCTTGCCGGCGTAAAACGCGGCGACGTTCTTCATGTCGGATTCGCTCAGCGTTGTGGCCATGCCCTGCATGATGGCGTTGGCGCGCTTGCCCGACTTGAACTCGGCCAGTTGCTTGGCCAGGTATTCCGGGTGCTGGCCTTGCAGGATCGGGTTGGCCGGGCTGCCGCGCGAGCCGTCGGCGGTGTGGCAGGCGCCGCATACGTTGGTCGAGGTGAGTTGGCCCTTGGCCAGATCGGGCTTCGCGCTGGCCTTGGCCTCTTCGGCAAAGGCCGGGGCGGCCAAAGCGGCGGTGAGCAAACTGGCGAGCATCAGGGCGGCAGACTTCATGGCGGGGTGCATTTTCGAGTGCAAAACCGCGAGATTTTACAATGAGGGCTTTGGGCGTCTTCATGGCCGAGCAAAACGAATTTATTCCAGCGGCCGAAACGACGCTTGCAAGCAGCGCTGCCGCCGAAAAACGCGCCATGGGCTGGACCCACACCGCGCGCTTTCTCACCACCGCGAGCCAGCTCGACCAGTTGCCGCCGACCGAGCTGCCCGAGATCGCTTTTGTCGGCCGTTCGAATGCCGGCAAGTCGACCGCGATCAACACCCTCACCCAGCAGAAGCGCCTGGCGTTCGCTTCAAAAACACCCGGGCGTACCCAGCACATCAACCTGTTCGAGCTCGGCCCCAAGCTGGCCGCGAACTCGCTCTTCGCCGACCTGCCGGGTTATGGTTACGCGGCCGTGGCCCGAGGCGCCAAGCTGCGCTGGCAGAAGGTGATGGCCGACTACCTGAATGTGCGCCGCAGCCTGGTCGGTGTCGTGCTGATGATCGATTCGCGGCTCGGGTTCACCGACCTCGACCGCCAGTTGATGAGCTTCGTGGGCCCGCGCGTGGACAGCGGTTCGGTCAAGCTGCTGGTATTGCTGACCAAGGCCGACAAGCTCAACCGCAGCGAATCGGCCGCCGCACTGGTCAACGCGCAGGCCGTGCTGGGCGAGATCACGACCGATGAAGCCGACGTGCAGGTGGCGTTGTTTTCGGCGCTGAAGAAGTCGGGTGTCGGCGATGCGGCTCGGGTGCTGCACGCCTGGGTCCACAAGGCCTGAAGCCGGATGTCCCGCGCGTGACGCGGTGCGGTCGCCGCGCCCTCGATACTGCCGGCGAAGGAGCGCCCGATGATCGAAACTTTTTTCGCCGAGCTGCCGAGTGGTGTCACGTTGAGCTGCCGCGCCAGCGGCCGGCCCGGTTCGCCAGTGTTGATCTTTCTGCATGGTTTTCCCGAGGCGGCCTTCGTCTGGGATGCGATGCTCGAACACTTCGGCGAGCGATACCGTTGCATCGCGCCAAACCTGCGCGGCTTCGAAAAGTCTTCGGCGCCGACCGAGCCCGAGGCCTACCGCGTCAAACACCTGACCAGCGACCTCGACGCGCTGATCGCGCAGGTCGTCACGCCCGCAGGCGACCCGCTCGAAGCGCTGATCGCACACGACTGGGGTGGCGCCGTGGCCTGGACCTTCGCGGTGCAGCGCCCGCAGTTGCTCAAGCGCCTCGTGATCATCAACTCGCCGCACCCGGCCACCTTCCTGCGCGAGCTGCAGCAGAGCCCCGAACAGCAGCGCGCCAGCGCCTACATGAACTTTCTGTGCCGGCCCGACGCCGAGAAGCTGCTCTCTGAAAACGACTTCGCCCGCCTGTGGCCCATGTTCACGAACATGGGCGCAGCCGACGCCAGCCGCGAAGGCGGTGGCTGGCTGACCGATGCGGTGCGCGACCAGTACCGCGCCGTCTGGTCGGCCGGCCTGACAGGCGGCTGCAATTACTACCGCGCTTCGCCGCTGCGCCCGCCCACGCCGGAAGACGCCTCGCTGATGCAGATCAGCTTCACACCCGACTTCGTGACCGTGAAAGTGCCGACGCACGTGGTCTGGGCTGAAGACGACATCGCGTTGCCGGTGTCGCTGCTCGATGGCCTGGAATCGTTCGTGCCGAACATGCGCCTGGTGCGCGTGCCGGGCGCGACCCACTGGATCGTGCACGAGCGGCCGGCCTTCATCGCGGCGCAGATCGAAACCTCGCTGGCAGCCTGAGGCCGCTGCGCGATCGGGCGATCAGGTCTTCAGGCGTTCAGCGACAGCTCGCGCAGCAGGCTGTCGGTGGCGCGCTGCACCAGCGGCTTTTCTTCCAGAGCTTGCAGCAGGCCCGCCGTGCCCAGCCGTTCCAGTGCGCGCCGCGTGACCGAATGGGTGCGGCCGGGCAGCTCGTCGGCGAACAGGAAGTACAGGCTGTGGTCGCTGCGCCAGAGCAACTGAACCCGCGTCCAGCGGCCACGCAGGAACAGGCGCAGCGCGTCCCCTGCGCGCAGCGCTTCGATTCGTTTGGCCGGGTCGTCGGCTTCGTCGCCCAGGTTCTGGGTTGGCAGCATCTCGGCCGGCACGGTTTCCATCGAAGACAGGTCGATCACCGAATCGCTGAACGCGCCGTGGCCCGTGGTCGGTGGCAACACTTCGTCGCGCATGCGCTGCACGATCTCTTCCGGGGTGAGTGCTGTGGCGCCGCCGCGCGTGCCGGGGCGCAAGGCTTCGGTGTGGATCGCCATCAGCTCGTCGAGCACGGTCTGCTGTTCGGGTGCGGGCAGGTTGACCAGCGTCATGCCGGCGCGCAGGCGTTGCAACAGGGTGGGCAGCAGGCTCAGCAGGCGCTGGCGGCTCTGCGGGTGGTCGGGCAACTGCACGCTCCACAACAGCTCGTCCACGAGCTTGATGTAGCCACGCGTCGGCTCGGCCTGCTCGCCGTAGCGCAGCATCGCTTCGGCGATCACCTTGGCCCAGGCACCGGTGACAAAGCGCCGCACCGTTGGGCTGGTGCGCATCGGCACCATCTGGTCTACGAGCCGTTTCGACAGCGTCTGTTCGAGGAGTTCGCGGCGCTCGGCGCGCTCCAGGGCTTCGAGCGTAGCTTGTGCAGCGTGGAGCTGCGACTGAAGTTGTTCGGTGAGGAACAGGCCCAGCCTTCCCCATGCGCCGCGCCAGGCCTCTGCGCTGGCCGCACCGGACTGCGCAAGCCGTTCAGCGAGCCCCTGGCAACAGTCAAGCAAGGCCCGCGCGCGCGGGTCGGCGGCTTGTGGAAACAGGGCGCTGGCCTGGCCGATGCGGTCGATGAACGACCAGATCGCGTGATCGTTGGTGCCCAGCACCTGCGGGTCGCTCAGCGCTGCACGCAGCGCCGGAACCTGAAGCCGGATCAGCACGCTGCGGTATTCCGGCCGCAGCAGCGGGTCGGCGACGAGGGCATCGAACACCCGCGACATCAGCTCGATGACCTGCCGATCGCTGCCGGCCGACGCGCTCGCGATCAGCGCTGCGCGGTGCATGTTCAGCCGCTTGGCGAGCCCCGCCGCGCTGTCGTTCGATGCGGCCGCGGGCTGCTCGGGCAGGTGACGCAGCAATTCGTCGAGGCGCGCCAAGGCCTGTTCGAACTCCGGGCCCAGACCACCGGCGGTGGCAGGCGCGGTGCGGCCCGACGACAGTGGCACACCGCTCGCCCCGGCGCGCTCGCCCGCCCAACCGGTCGGCATGCTGGCCAGCAGCGCCGCCATGGCGCCGGGCTGCGGCGCACCGGTGAAGTCGGGCCGGCGCTCGGGCACGTCGCCCGGTGCCAGCATCACGGTGCGGTAGATGCTCGGCACCACGCCCTGCGATTCAAGCCGCGTGCAGGCAGCGGCCCAGGCGTTTTTCAGCAGCCCCGCCGTGACCCCCGCCGACACCCGCAGCAGCGTGGCGCGGTGCACCGGCGTTGGAACTACCAGGCAGGCGGCATCCCACAGCGCGGTGGCGTAGAGCAGCGGGCGCATGGGGTTGGAGTCGGCGCTGACGTGGGTTTGCCCGAGCAGCGTCGAGGTGAAGGTTTGCAATTCGCGCAGTTCCCACTCGGCGGTGGTGTCGATCAACTGCATCGCACGCGAGATCTCGATGTCGACCTCGACCCGCGATTCGTCCATCAGTTCGAGCGTGCCCAGGCCTCCGGAAGCACCCGGCGCCCAGCCGCCCTGTTGCTCGTTCAGCGCGTCTTGCACCTGCACGCGCAGCGCATCAACGAAGCCGCGCTGGTAGGCCGCGGCGCCGCTTTGCAGGGCCTCGACGAGTGCGAAGTGCAAACCGCGCTCGCTGGCGTGCAGGGTGTTGTCGTTCGAGTTGCGCAACAACTGCAGCGTGCCGGCCAGCGTGCGCTCGATCAACGCTGGCGCACGGGCCAGTTCGTCTTCTACGAAACGCTGCAGCAAAGGTGCGATCGGCATGGGGGGCCCATTGCAGGAAGTGAGCCCCATTTTAGGTGGCTCGTGGTGCGGCGGGGTCAGGGTCGTTCGGCCTGTGCTTTCCCTTCGGGGCGTTTGCCCAGGATGATCATGCCGAGCACTTCGTCTTCATTCACGTCGGCGGTGTTGTAGGTGCCGACCAGGCGGCCGTTCTTCATCACCGCGAGCCGATCGGAGAGGCCGAACACGTCGGGCATGTCGTGGCTGATCAGGAAGATGCCCACGCCTTCGGCCTTCAGGTGCTTTACGAGCTCGCCAACCATGTGCGTTTCTTCCGGACCAAGTGCGGCGCAGGGCTCGTCCATGATCAGGATGCGCGCGTTGAAGTAGAGCGCGCGCGAGATCGCGACCACCTGGCGCTGCCCGCCCGAGAGGCGCCGCACCGGCACGCGGATGTTGGTGAAGTTCTTGTTCAGCCGCGCGAAGACCTTGCGCGCTTCGGCGTCCATGCGGTGGTCGTCGAGCGTGCGCCAGGGCGTGATGATCTCGCGGCCGAGAAAGAGGTTGGCCACCGAGTCGAGGTTGTCGGCCAGCGCCAGCGTCTGGTAGATCGTCTCGATGCCCTGGGCCTGCGCATCCGAGGGCGTCTTGATGTGCGCCTTCTCGCCACGGATCATCACGGCGCCAGAATCGATCGGGTAGGCGCCCGCCAGCATCTTCATCAGCGTCGACTTGCCGGCACCGTTGTGGCCGAGCAGGGCCACCACCTCGCCCGGGTGCAGATTCACGCTCACGTCGTCGACGGCGACGACGCCGCCGAAAGCCTTGTGAATGTTCTTCAGCGCAACGAGTGGGTAAGTGTTTTCGGGTACTGCCATTTCACTGCTCCCCGGTCCAGCGGCGGTAAAGCACGTCGAACACGACCGCGGCGATCAGCACCTGGCCGATGATCACCATGCGCTTGCCGATCGACACGTCGAGCAGCAGCATGCCGCTGTCGAGCGACTGCATGATCAATGCGCCAAGCACCGAGCCGAGGATCGAGCCGCTGCCGCCGGCCAGGGCGGTGCCGCCGATCACTGCTGCCGCTATCACATAGAGTTCCATGCCGGTGCCGAGCGAGTTGGTGCCGGCGTTCAGCCGCGCGACCGAAACGATCGCTGCAATCGTGATCAGCACCGCGAGCAGCGCGAACAACATCAGCGTGACCCGTTTGACGGGAATGCCGACCAATGCGGCGGCGTCCGGGTTGCCGCCCAAGGCGAACACATAACGCCCGAAGCGAGTGCGCTTGACGATGAACGACAGAATCAGCGCCACCGCGGCCCAGATCAACACCGGGATCGGAATGCCCTGCGGTGCGCGCTTGTTCGGAATTTGATACGCGTTCATCGCCGCGACGAAGCCGAACACGATCACGATCGGCACGGCCACCAGCAAGGCGTCCAGCCACAGCGCGTTGCTCGGCACGCCGTAGCTGCGCTGCACGCGACGCTTGTTGGCCGTGAGCAGCAGCAGGGAAACAGCCACCACGGCGGCCAGCACCCAGCTCGCCGTCACGCCGATGGCACCGTCGTAGCCGCCGCCCAGGCTCAGGAAAAAGTCGTCGGAGACCGGCTGCGTCTTGCCGTCGGCCACCAGGAACGCGGCACCGCGGAATGACATCAGGCCACCGAGTGTGACGACGAACGAGGGCACGCCAAGCAACGCCGTCAGCGAGCCCTGGTACAGCGATACGAGGATCGCAACCGCCAAGCCTGCCAGGCACGCCGCGGGCCACGACCAGCCGGCCGTGTACTGCAGGTAGGCAATCAATACGCCCACGAAACCCATCACCGAACCGACCGACAGGTCGATGTGGCGCGCCACGATCACCAGCACAACGACGGTCGAGACGATGCCGACCACCGCCGTCTGCTGCGCGATGTTGTAGAGGTTCTCGGGCGACAGGAAGATGCCGCCGGAAAGAACGTGAAAGATGATGCCGATGGTGACGAGCACGGCGCCCATCAGCATCAGGCGCCAGTCGATGGCGGCGTTACGCAGGGCCTGCATCGAGGGGCTCATGGGTTTCTCCTGTCGAAGCGGTGGCGGGCCGCAAACAAAAGCGCGGGCACACGGCCCGCGCGTTGCTGATTCAGCTCAGAGCCTCAGCAGTTCATTTGCACGCAGCCGGCAGCTTGTCACCGGCCACGCCCTTGCACAGCTCGTCTTTTTTGATCCAGCCAGCCTTCACGACCAAGTCGAGGTTGTCGCGCGTGATCGGCACGGGCTTGAGGAAGCGCGAGTCGAGCGCGATCTTCTTCTCGCCACCATTCCACGAGACCGAGCCCTCGGGCTTCTTGCCGGCGGCCAGCGCCACTGCGGCGGCCGCGGCTTCGCGGCCGAGGTCACGTGCGTCTTTCCAGACCGACACGGTCTGCAGGCCCATGGCCACGCGGTTCAATGCGGCGTGGTCGCCGTCTTGCCCCGACACCGGAATGCCCTTGATGCCCTTGGCGCTGAGCGCGGCCACCACGCCACCGGCGGTGCCGTCGTTGGAAGCCACCACGGCGTCGATCTTGCCGCCGTTCTTGGTGATGATCTGCTCCATGTTCTTCTGCGCGACTTCGGGCTTCCAGCCGTCGGTGTATTCCTCACCCACGATCTTGATGTCGCCCTTCTTCACTGCGGCGTCGATGATTTCCTGCTGACCTTCGCGCAGGAAGTTGGCGTTCGGGTCGGTCGGCGAGCCCTTGATCATCACGTAGTTGCCCTTGGGCTGCGCGGCGAACACGGCGCGTGCCTGCATGCGGCCGACTTCCTTGTTGTCGAAGGTGATGTAGAAAACACCCGGCGCTTCGATCAGACGGTCGTAGGCGACCACGGGGATCTTCTGCTTGTTGGCCTTGTTCACGGCCGGCAGGATCGCGTCTTTGTCCATCGCGAGCACGATCAGCACCTTGGCGCCCTTGGCGATCAGGCCGTCGATGTCACCGAGCTGCTTCTCGGGCGAGCCGGCCGCATCGGCGCTGATGTATTTGGCGCCGGCCTTTTCGAGCTGTGCCTTGATCGCGGCCTCGTCGGTCTTCCAGCGTTCTTCCTGGAAGTTCGACCAGCTCACGCCGACGACGGTTTGCGCGAATGCGCCCAGGGCACTCATGCCCAATGCGGCCACGGTCAGTTTCAACTTCAAATTCATGGTCTCTCCTGGTGCCGCGGGTCGCGGCTGCTTGTAGTGCGAGGCATGGAGCCTATCGATATGCCCGAGCCATTGCATGCGGGGAAACTCCGACGAAGCAAAACAAGCTGGTTACCAAGCGCACAAAAAAAGGGCCGCCAAGGCGACCCATTTCTAGTTCCCGGGAAGTTGAACATCGGCCGTACCCGGCTGACGTTCGAACGCCGCGAGTTATGACCTCAGCAAAGCTGAAGTCACAACATCACATGTCCATACCGCCCATGCCACCCATGCCGCCCATGCCACCCGGCATGCCGCCGCCACCGGCGCCTTCATCCTTCGGGGCCTCGGAGATCATGGCTTCGGTCGTGAGCATCAGCGAAGCAACCGATGCCGCGTTCTGCAGGGCAGTGCGCGTCACCTTGGTCGGGTCGAGAATGCCCATTTCGATCATGTCGCCATAGGTGTCGTTGGCGGCGTTGAAGCCGTAGTTGCCCTTGCCGGCCAACACCGCAGCCACGACCACGCTGGCTTCGCCGCCGGCGTTGAAGACGATTTCGCGCAGCGGCGATTCGATGGCCTTCAGCACCAGCTTGATGCCGGCTTCCTGGTCGGGGTTGTCGCCCTTGATCGCGCCTGCCGATTGCTTGGCGCGCAGCAGCGCCACGCCACCACCGGCCACGATGCCTTCTTCGACGGCCGCACGGGTTGCGTGCAGCGCATCTTCGACGCGGGCCTTCTTCTCTTTCATTTCGACTTCGGTCGCAGCACCGACCTTGATCAGCGCCACGCCGCCGGCCAGCTTGGCCACGCGTTCCTGGAGCTTTTCACGGTCGTAGTCGCTGGTGGCTTCTTCGATCTGCACACGCACTTGCTTCACGCGCGCTTCGATGTCGCCTGCGGCGCCCGAGCCGTCGATGATCGTGGTGTTTTCCTTGCCCACTTCAACGCGCTTGGCTTGTCCCAGATCGGCCAGCGTGACCTTCTCCAGCGTCAGGCCGACTTCTTCAGCGATGACCTTGCCGCCGGTCAGGATGGCGATGTCTTCGAGCATGGCCTTGCGGCGGTCGCCGAAGCCCGGCGCTTTGACGGCCACGACCTTCAGGATGCCGCGGATCGTGTTGACCACGAGGGTGGCCAGCGCTTCGCCTTCGACTTCTTCGGCAATGATCAGCAGCGGACGGCCCGACTTCGCCACTTGCTCCAGCGTCGGCAGCAGGTCGCGGATGTTGCTGATCTTCTTGTCGAACAGCAGCACGAACGGGTTGTCCAGAATCGCGGTCTGCTTTTCCGGGTTGTTGATGAAGTAGGGCGACAGGTAGCCGCGGTCGAACTGCATGCCTTCGACGACTTCGAGTTCGCTGTTCAGGCTCTTGCCGTCTTCAACGGTGATGACGCCTTCCTTGCCGACCTTGTCCATCGCGTCGGCGATGATGCGGCCGACTTCTTCGTCGCTGTTGGCCGAGATCGTGCCGACCTGAGCGATTTCCTTCGAGGTCGTCGTGGCCTTCGACTGTTTCTTCAGCTGCTCGACCAGTGCCGTGACGGCCTTGTCGATGCCACGCTTCAGGTCCATCGGGTTCATGCCCGCGGCCACGTACTTCATGCCTTCGCGAACGATGGCTTGTGCCAGCACGGTCGCGGTGGTGGTGCCGTCACCGGCGATGTCGGAAGTCTTGGAAGCGACTTCCTTGA